>JAFEDW010000138.1 GCA_018241455.1 Pseudomonadota bacterium
CCTGGTTGATCGGCGTGCGGATCGCGCCCGGCGCGAGCGCCAGCACCCGCACGCCAAACGGCGCGGCTTCCTGCGCGAGCGTCTGCGTCAACATCGCAAGACCGGCCTTGCTCGCGGTGTAGGCGCTGAATCCGCTCCACGCGATGCGTTCATGCACGGACGACATGTTGAGCACGACGCCGCTGCGCTGCGCCACCATGCGCCGGAGCGCCTCGCGCGCGCACAGGAAGCTGCCGTGCAGGTTGATGTGCAGCACGCGCTCCCACGCGGCCGGATCGGCTTCCCAGGCCGGCGCATGCGCTCCGTCGATACCGGCATTGTTCACCAGCGCATCGATGCCGCCCCACTGCCGATCGAGTTCGGCGAACATCGCGCTCACCTGCGCGGCGTCGCTGACATCGGCCGCGAGGCCGATCGCGGCAGCACCCGTCGCGCGCAGTTCGGCCAGCAGCGCCTCGGTTGCTTCCGGGTGCACCAGGTAGTTGACGGCAACCCGCGCGCCGCACGCAGCGAGCTGACGCGCAATGGCGGCGCCGATGCCGGAGTTGGCGCCGGTGACGAGGATGCGTTTTTTCTCGAGCCGTATGTCCATAGCCCCGGCTTCGCCGCCGGGGGTCTAGTTTAAGGCGGCGCAGCCTGCCCGGGGGATGACAATTTCGTGAGCGGTTGCCGTGACCGTGGGCGTGGTGTGAAATGTCCCGGCCGACCGTGTGCAGCAAGGCGAATACATGACACCGGAAGTCAGGGCCTTCGAATACGCGCTGGGCATCTTCTCGGTGCTCATCGGACTGGCCGTGGCCGATATTGCAGCCAGCTTTCACCGCCTGCTGCGGCACCGCACGCATATCACCTGGGATCCGCTCGCGCTGCTGGCCGCGCTGTACGCGCTGTGCATGGCCGTCTACATGTGGTTCGACATCTGGGCCGTGCTCCATTTCGGCGCGACGCGGCATTTCCTGTTCTACCTCGGCCTGGTGGGCCAATTGTTCCTGCTGTTCCTGGTCGCCGCCGCGAGCCTGCCCGACGAAGCCGATGAGCGGGCCGACTTGCGCGCGTACTACGCCGGCAATAGCCGTTACTTCTGGTCGCTGGTCAGCTTGTTCCAGTTCGTGTACGTGTTGTTTGGCGTCTTCTTTGCTGGCGGCGAGCCGAGCGGCGAGCCGGTGTCGATCCAGGTCCTGATGTGGACCCTGATGCTGGCGCCGCTGCTGATAACGCTGGCGCTGTATGCGTGGCGGGCGCGCTGGCTCCACTACGTCGGCATGGCATTGCTTTACGCCATCATGCTGCTGCACTACGCATCGGCACAGATCAATTGAGTGCGTCGGCATTCGCACACGCCGCGGATTTGATCCAGGCCGCGGTGCGCAAATCGCAGGTACCCGGCATCCAGTATGTCGTCGTCGATCGCCATTGCCTGCGGTTCGAATGTCACGCGGGCTTCGCGGACCTCGCGGCGCAGCGGCCGATGCAGGCCGACACGACGATGATGGCGTTCTCGATGAGCAAGACGCTCACCGCCGTCGCGGTGCTGCAGCTCGTGGAAAGCGGGTCCGTCGCGCTCGACGAACCCATCGCGCGCCTCGTTCCCTGGCAACCGTACGGGCCCGGGGTCACGATCCGCCAGCTGCTTTGCCACACATCCGGGATCCCCAACCCGATGCCGCTCAAGTGGGTACACGCGGCCGGCGACCCCGCTTTCGACGAACGCGCACGACTCGAAGCCATCCTGCGCCGCCACCCGCGATTGCAAACGCCGCCCGGCACCCGCTATGCCTACTCCAACATCGGCTATTGGTTGCTGGGCTTCGTTGTCGAGGCGGCCAGCGGCGAATCGTTCAGCGCCTACGTCACGCGGCACCTCATCGCGAAGCTCGGCGGCGTGGGCGTGCAATTGGGCTACGACATTCCAGCCACCGGGTCGCAGGCGCGCGGTTACCTGGAACGCTACTCGCTGTTTGGCCTGCTCAAGCCCTGGCTGATCGATCGCAGCCTGGTCGGTGAATCCGCCGGTTCGTGGGTGGCTTTGCGCGATCTCTGCGTGGACGGACCGGCATTCGGCGGGCTGGTGGGCAACGCGTTGGCATTCGCGCGCTTCCTGCAGGATCAACTGGGCGAGCATTCGGTGCTGCTCGGCGATCGCACGCGTGAACTCATGCAGACGCAGCAGACCGCCGCCGGGCGGCCGATTCCGATGACGCCTGGCTGGCACATCGGCTCACTCGGGCAATCGCGTTATCTCTACAAGGAAGGCGGCGGCGGTGGATTCCACTGCCTGATGCGCCTTTACAGCAAAGCGGGCATCGGCACCGTGCTGATGACGAACGCCACGTTGTTCAATGTGCGCCGATTTCTCGATGCGGCGGACGCCGCTATTGCAGCATGAAGCGGACGCGAATCGCGAAGCAGGAACTGACCGCACGCCCATTCTCGGTCGCCGGCCGATAGTGACCCGAACCTGCTTGCGCGAGCCTGATGGCGCCTTCATCGAGCCGGGGGCTCCCCGCCGACTGCGATACGGTTGGAATCCCGGTCAGTCGACCACTGCCGTCCACGCACACGCGCACATCCGCAACGCCCTGCTCCCCGAGACGCTTGGCGGACGCGGGATAGAACACTTCCGCGCTGGGAAATCCGGCGCCGATCCCACCAGACACGCGGCTGACATCCGCGACTGGCCCGCTGACATGGGTATCGGGCTGCCCTGTGAATGTGATGGTCGTCGACTCGGGCGGAAATACGAATTGGTTCGGGAAATCCAGCGGTGCGACATGCGTTTCAACCAGCGGCGCCGTCGGCTTTGGCAGTGGCGGATCAGCGGTCCGGGTCAGTGGCAGGACTCTTCCCTTGATGACCGGTGGCTCGCGCAGTGGCGTGCCCCCATTGAAGATCGATGCAAAGGTGAAGATCACGACGACGTGAAACGCGATGATCACGAACATCGCGCCCGGACGTCGCGACCAAGAAGGGGACGCGTGTAATCCGTATACGGCTGTCGCTGCGCCACCGCCCGCGGTACCCGCCGCCAGCGCCTTGCCCGGGAAATCGCGAGCAATGCTGGGCACGGCCCAGCAGCAACCCAATCCAAACAGCAGCCGCGATACCGGTGAGTGTCGCGTGGCCAGATCAGCCAGCCACTCTTCTTCAAGCCGCTCGGCGAGCGAAACCGGAGTCGCGGCCGCGGCGCGCCGCACCAACCAACCGGAAAAACCCTGTTGCGTGTTCATGCCGGTACTCCTCTGGCGAAGCGCGCGAAGATTTCACTCGCGCGGCTCAAGCCCGTGGACGTGAGGCGATACAAACGCCGACGCGGTCGTCCGGCGCTGGTGGGATCGATGTTTTCCCAGCGACTGGTGAACCACCCCGCCGCTTCCAGGCGAAGCAGGATCGGATACAAGGTGCCGGAGGCCAACCCGCTGCGCTTCTGCACGTCGGCGCCGGCGAGCGATTCGGTGGGATCATCGAGGAAGGCTTCCAGCACATGCAGTGTCTGGAGAGAGATGCGGATGTTGTCATCCGGCCTACCCATAGTCGTAAGTCTACATAGGTACCGGGTCGAATGCAAATCCTGTTCGCGGGCGCAGCGATCCGGCGGTTCCGGCTAAACTGAGAGGACCATGGAAAAGCGCCAGTTGGGCCGGCAAGGCCTCGAAGTATCCGCGTTGGGCCTCGGCTGCATGAGCATGAGCCACGGTTATGGCCCGCCCGGCGACAAACAGCAAATGATCGCGCTGATCCACGCGGCGGTCGCGCGTGGCATCACGCTGTTCGACACTGCGGAGATGTACGGCCCGTTCACGAACGAGGAGCTCGTCGGTGAAGCGCTGGCGCCGTACCGCGGCCAAGTGACGATCGCGACGAAGTTCGGCTTCAGGATCGACGCCGAAGGCCGGCAGGTCGGGCTCGACAGCCGGCCGCAGCACATCAGGGAAGTCGCCGAGGCCTCGTTGCGTAGATTGCGCCTCGACACGATCGATCTGTTCTACCAGCACCGCGTCGATCCGGAGGTGCCGATCGAAGAGGTCGCCGGCGCCGTCAGGGACCTGATCGCGGCCGGCAAGGTGCGCTATTTCGGCTTGTCGGAAGCCGGGGCGCAGACGATCCGGCGTGCACACGCCGTGCAGCCGGTGACTGCGCTGCAGGCCGAATATTCGATCTGGTGGCGCGAACCGGAGAGCGCGGTGATGCCGACGCTCGAGGAACTCGGCATCGGTCTCGTGCCCTACAGTCCGCTCGGCCGCGGGTTCCTCACCGGCAAGATGGCCGGCGGCGCCGCGTTCGATGCCAAGGATTTCCGCAGCCAACTGCCGCGCTTCACGCCCGAAGCGCGCGCGGCGAACCAGGCGCTGGTCGCGCTGCTCGAAGGCATCGCGGCACGCGCGCGCGCGACGCCGGCGCAGCTGGCGCTCGCCTGGCTGCTCGCGCGCAAGCCCTGGATCGTGCCGATTCCGGGCACGACGAAACTCCATCGGCTGGAAGAGAACATCGGCGCCGCCAGCCTGCATCTCTCGGCGGCCGACCTGCATGCAATCGAGAGCGGCGTCGCCGCGCTCGGCGTGCATGGCGATCGCTATCCGGAACACCTGCAGCGCATGGTCGGTCGCTGAGCGCGTCGCGAGGTGCAAGACGCCGCGCGAAAACACCTGCCGCTGCGCTACGCCGTGGCCGTGTTCGCGGGCAACGGCCTCGAGTTCTACGATTTCACGGCCTACGCATTCTTCGCCGTGTACATCGGCAAGAGTTTTTTCCCCTCCGGCGATCCGATGCTCTCGCTGCTGGCCTCGCTCGGCACCTTCGGCGTCGGCTTCATCACTCGGCCGCTCGGCGCCCTGTACTTCGGCCCACTCGCCGACCGCATCGGCCGCAAGCCGGTCATGGTGGCCAGTTTCACGCTGATGGGCTTCGGCATAGCGGGCCTGAGCCTGACGCCCTCATACGCGCAGATCGGCATCGCAGCACCGATCCTGGTGCTGCTGTTCCGCCTGATCCAGGGCTTTGCACTCGGCGGTGAAGTCGGGCCATCCACTGCATACATGGTCGAGGCTGCGCCAACGATGCGCCGCGGACTCTATGGTTCGATGCAGGCCTGCACCGTGGACATCTCGAACGCGATCGCCGGCGTCGTCGGGCTCGCGCTGTCGCTTGCCCTGAGCCAACAGCAGCTGCAGGATTGGGGTTGGCGCGTGGCGATGGGCATCGGTGTGCTGATCGTGCCGTTCGGATTGTGGATGCGCTCGCAACTGCCGGAATCGCTGCCGGCCGCGGCCAACAAGCCCGGCGCGGGCGCCACCGCAGCCGCGGCCGATGGCGCGCCCGCCGCCGCGCCGTTCGCGCGCAGCATCCGCGCGCACTTTCGCATCTGGTTCCTCGGCCTGGTCGTCATCAGCAGCCTGACGATCGGCGGATACACGGCCAACTACATGGGCACGTATTCGATGACGACCTTCCATTGGTCGAGCGTGATCGCATTCAGCGTCGTGATCGCCACCAACATCGTGTCGGCGATCTGCGATGCCACCGGCGGCTGGCTGTCCGATCGCATTGGCCGCAAGCCGGCGACGCTCGTGCCGATGAGCCTGCTGGTCATCGCGATCCTGCCCTCGTTCTGGGCAATCGGGCACTATCGCACGCTCACGGCGCTGTACTCCGCCAGCATCCTGATGACGATCCTGTTCGCGCTGAGCAGCGG
>JAFEDW010000139.1 GCA_018241455.1 Pseudomonadota bacterium
TCTGCTCCGTCGAACAGCCCGGCGTACATTCGCGCATCCTGGTGGATGCGCAGTGAATGGCCGGCGCCGTCGGGCGAGGCCACCAGCCGCAGTCGGCCGCGCTTGTCCGCGTCGGTGTAACTGCGCTGTTCGTACTCCGGGGCGATGCCGCGCACGTCCGGGATGATCCAGATCTGCAGGAAATGCACGGGCTGCGTGCGCGAGTGGTTGAACTCGCTGTGGCGCACGCCGCGGCCCGCACTCATGCGCTGCACGTCGCCGGCGCGGATCACCGAACCGGTGCCCATCGAATCCTTGTGCGCAAGCTCGCCCTCGAGTACGTAGGAGATGATTTCCATGTCGGCATGGCCGTGCGTGCCGAAGCCTTCGCCGGCGCTGACGCGATCCTCGTTGATGACGCGCAGCGGACCGAAGTGCACGTGCGCCGGATCGTGATAGTCCGCGAACGAGAAGCTGTGCCAGGAATCGAGCCAGCCGTGTTGGGCGTGACCGCGTTCGGCCGCCGGCCGCAGGATCATCCGCTACGCCGGCTTGAGCTGCGGCGCGCGGGCCGGCAGCAGGTTCACGGACACGCTGAAGCGGCGCATCTCCTCCGGCTGCAGCACGCCGACACTGACCACCTGGCGCGAGATCTGCTTGCCGCCCTCGTCCGCGATCGACAGCACGACGCAGAACTCGCAGGCCTCATCGGGCTGCTTGTGGCGCACCGTACCGTCGATCTGCAGCGCGGCGTAACCGCTCGGCGCCGGCTGCGCGCTCGGCAGGTTGAAGCGCAGGTGATGCTGGCAGGCCGGGCAGATGCTCGCGCTCGCCAGCACCGTCGACTTGCAGTGCGGGCAGTTGCGCGTGTTGCCGAGCGCCGCGGGGCGCGCCGCGCTCATGTGGCCTGGCCGTTGCCCTTGTGCTCGTTGCGCCCGCCCGAGCCCGCGCTGTCGCCCCAGCCGAACTCCACGTGTCCGCGCATGCGCGAACCGGAGGCCACGGTGATCGTGTCGGCCTTGACGTCGCCGACGACCACGCCCGAGGCGGTGACGTCGACATGCCGCGCGCCGATGTTGCCGGTCAGTTCGCCGCTGACCGTGACCGCGCTCGCGCGTACTTCACCCTGGTGCTTGGCGCCCGGTTCGATGCTCAGGTTGCCCTCGACATTGACATCGCCCTTGAAGGCGCCGGCGATGCGCACGTGGCCGGTGCCGCTGATCTTGCCCTCGATCGCGAGCCCGGAGGAAATCAGCGACTCCTTCAGTTCCGCGCGCGCGGCGGGCCGCGCGGCATTGTTCGGCGCGGCGGCCGCCGAGGCGGCTTCGACCGCAGCCCGATCGAAAGTGGCGCGGGGCGCAGCTTCGGCAGCGGGCTTCGTGCCACTGCTGGCGGGCGCCGGTGCCGGCGTGGGGGTGGCGGCTACTTCTTTCCATAAGGCCATGGTCTGCGCTCCCGGTTGCGA
Source organism: Pseudomonadota bacterium (assembly GCA_018241455.1). Lineage (GTDB taxonomy): Bacteria > Pseudomonadota > Gammaproteobacteria > Steroidobacterales > Steroidobacteraceae > FEN-1191. Next base: position 1,445 of record JAFEDW010000139.1, read on the forward strand.
GGTGGGTCACCCACCTTACACCTCGCCGGCAACCTCGCGTAGTGTCTTTCGTCGCCGACACGCTGCCTCGAGGGTCGGACGTACTCCTTATTATTAGGCAGCGGATGTGCGTTGCCGGGCCGCGCGGTTAAACTCCCTCATTCATGGCTACCCGAGCCCCATCCCGCGCCAGACGCGCCAGCCCCAAGGGAGCGCGACGCCCGAGCCGCGCCCTGATGCCGGCGGCGGCACCGCCGGACGCCAGCGGCCGGCAGGCCGCGATTGCACGGGCCAAGCTCGACTGGGAGAGCACCGCCGACGCGCTCGCCGAACTCGTCTGCCTGCTGGGCGGGGACGGCGAAATCATGCGCACCAATCGCGTCATCGAGGACTGGTCGCTGGGCACGGTGTCAGGCGTGCTTGGCCGGCACGCGCACACTGTGCTGCATGCCGGCTGCCGCAACACGCGCTGCGGTATTGCCCGGTTCCTGAAGCAGGCGCTGGGCGAGATCCGCCGTGGCACGCGCGGGGTATTCGAATTGCAGGATACGGTCGGCGCGCGTTTCGTGCACCTGACCGTGCGCCCGATGCGCCGGCGCCCGGGCGCCGCGTCGAAGCGCGGCGTGGCGCGTGCCGTGCTGGTCGTGACCGACCAGAGCGCGCTGTACCGCGCGCGCAATGAACTCGAGCGGCTCAACTCCAGCCTCGAGGAGCGCGTGCGCGCACGCACGCAGGCGCTCGCCGACGCCAACCGCGACCTGCGCAACGAGATCGTGCGCCGCGAGCAGGCCGAGGTGGCGCTGCGCGGGTCGCGCAATGAACTCGTGGCGCTGTCCGAACAGCTGATCGGTGCGCAGGAGGGCGAGCGCAAGCGCATAGCCGTCGAACTGCATGATTCGGTCGGCCAGTCGCTGAGCGCGGTCAAGTACACGCTCGAGCGCGGCATGGAGCTGCTGCGCCAGCCACGGCTCGGCAATCCTGCGGATGTGTTCGAGCTCGCCATGCGGCGCATCCAGGAAACCGCCGAAAGCATCCGCGCGATCTCGATGAACCTGCGGCCGAAGATCCTGGACGACCTGGGCGCCGCTTCGGCGGTGCAGTGGTTCTGCCGTGACTTCGCCGAGATCTACCCCAAGCTCTCGGTCGTGACCGAGCTCGATGTCAGCGACGGCCAGGTGCCCGACCGCCTGGCGACCGTCGTCTATCGCAGCGTGCAGGAGCTGCTCAACAATGTCGCCAAGCATTCGGATGCCCGGCATGTGGCCGTGAAGCTGACGCTCGACGGACGCAAGCTCGTGCTCGAGGTGCGCGACAACGGCGTCGGGCTCGACAAGGCGACGCCCGAATCGCGCCGCCACGGTTCCGGACTACGCAACCTGCGCGAGCGCGCGCAGATGACCGGCGGCCAGTTCAGCATCGTGCCGGCGCCGGGGAGCGGCACGCTGGCGCAACTCAGCTGGCCGCTGGCCGATGAGGATCGCGCCGGAAGCTAGGCGTGCGCTGGCTGCGGCGATTCGCGGTAGATGAGCGTGTGATCGCCGATCACGATCTTGTCGCCCGGCGCCAGCCGGTGCATGCGCCGCTTGTCGCCGTTCACCAGGATGCCGTTGGTGCTGCCGAGGTCCTGCACGAAGGTCTCTTCGGCGGTCGTGATGAGCTGGCAATGCTGGCGGCTGACGAACGGACTGTCGAGCCGCAGTCCCGTCTCCTCGCCGCGCCCGACCACGAGCTTGCCCGGCTTGAGCGTGAGGCGGCGCAGCTGGCGTCCGCTGTGCAGCACTTCGATCTCCCCGGTGACGGCGACGCGCAGCGCGCGCTGGCTGGCTGATCCAGCCGTGTCCGTCGTGCGTGCCGAGAACTCCACCCATTTCAAATCCTGCACGGCGTCGCGGATTTCGGGGATGCCGACCCGCTGCGTGTTGTGCGCTTCGGCGTAATTCATCGCGCTGTCGCACAGTACGTTGATGAGCTGCGGCGTGCCGCCGGTGTAGCGCAGGATCTCCGCCAGCGTGTCGGGTTCGAACAGCACGCGGCCATTGTTGCCGGCCACGCCCAGGCGGAAGTCGAGGTAGCCGGAGACCTGCGACGGTTGCAGGCGCGGCAGCTGCAGCGTGCCCAGCAGGTTCACCGGTGCGCCCTGCGCACCGAGTGTCGCCAGCGCGTTCGACAGCGCCGGCTCGCCGGCCAGCACGACCAGCGGCGATGCCGCGCGGCTGCCCAGTTCGATGAGCGCGCGCAGCATGAGCGTGGACGCGCGGTGCGCTTCATCGACCAGCACCAATACATTGCGGCCCTGCCGCGCCTCCTGCGCAAAGAATTCGGCCAGCCTGGCCGCGGGGTTGGCCGGGCCCGGCGCGGACGGCGTCAGCCCGAACTGTTCGCACAGCGCATCGAGCAGTTCGGCGGGCGTCAGGCTCGGCTGCTGCACCCGCGCCACGGCCATGCTGCCCTGGCGCTCGCGGGCGAGGGCATGCAGCAGCGTGGTCTTGCCGGTACCGGCCTCGCCGAGCAGGCACAGCAGGCCGTGGCCGGCGGTCACGGCCGAGCGCATCGCCTCCAGCACCGGCCCGGCCTCGCTGTCCAGGAACAGGAATTCCGGGTCCGGACGCAGCCTGAACGGGAGTTTCCTGAGCTTGAACCAGTCCGTGTACACGAATCGTGGAATCCTGCGGGGCCCCGACAGATCATACCCGCGGGCCGACCCGGGTAATAAATTGAATTAAATCACCCTTTTGGCGCCGCAAGGTAAAGTAGCACGGCCGGGCGCCCGGGCCAGCCGACATAACGACCGGATTGGCTACGGAGTTTGCCTACCTTACGGTGGGGGTAGGGTTCCGTAGAGTGGGGGCATGACAAGCCGGGCCGTCTGCTGCGTGCTGGTGCTGGCGCTTGGGGCTGTTGCACCCCCGTGCCGGGCGGATATCTATGCCTACACCGACTCCGCCGGCACGACCCACTTCAGCAATGTACCGGATGACGCCCGCTATCGGCTGATCGTCCGTGCACCGGTCGAGACCCCGGTCGGCGAACCGGCGGATACCCGACGGGCTGCGCTGTGGCTGTCCCGATCGGGCGATTACGATGCCGCGATCGCGCGTGCGGCCCACGCCGCGAATATCCAGGCCGAGCTGGTGCGCGCCGTCATCGTGGTCGAATCCGGGTTCAATCCGCGCGCGATCTCGCGCCGCGGCGCGGTGGGGCTGATGCAGCTGATGCCGTCGACGGCGCGCCGTTACGGCGCGTTCAATGCCTTTGACCCGGAACAGAATATTCGCGCCGGCGCGCACTACCTCGCCGACCTGATCGAGCGCTACGGCAAGGACAAGCTCGAGCTCGTGCTGGCGGCCTATAACGCGGGCGAGAACGCCGTCGCGCGCTTTGGCGGACGCATCCCGCCGTTCAAGGAAACCCGCGCCTACGTGCCAAACGTCCTGCGGATGTACAAGGCCTTGTTGGTGCAATCGGCCGGATCCGCGCCAGGAGCCGAATCATGAAATCCATCCACTGCCGGCGCCGATCGACGGGATTCACGCTGCTCGAGCTGCTGGTCGTCATGGTCATCATCGGCCTGCTGGCCGGATTCGTCGCGCCGCGCTACTTCGCGCAGGTAGGCAAGTCACAAGTCAAGGCGGCGCGCGCGCAGATCGATGCGCTCGACAAGGCGCTCGACCAGTACCGCATCGACGTCGGGCACCTGCCGACCACGGAGCAGGGCCTCGCCGCGCTCAATACGGCGCCGCAGGGCGAGCAGAATTGGGCCGGCCCGTACCTGAAGAAAGACGTGCCGCTCGATCCGTGGGGCAATGCGTACATCTACGCCGAGCCGGGCACGCACAACAACGACTTCGACCTGATGTCCTACGGCAAGGACGGCCGCCAGGGCGGCACGGGCGAAGCGGCGGACCTCGGGAACTGGTAGCCCATGCGCTTTCGCGTCAAGGCCATGAGCGGCGTGCACGACGTGTTGTCGTACGTGCTCGATGCCGTCGACGAGACCGACGCGCGCCGCCAGGTGGCGGGCGCGGGGCTCGCATTCATTTCCATCGCGCGCGAGCGGAGCCTGCGTTTCGGCAATCGCGCGACGCGCATGCCGCTGGTCACCTTCAGCCAGGAACTGGTGGCGCTGCTCGACGCGGGCCTGTCGCTGGTCGAGGCGATCGAGACGCTGGCGGAGAAGGAAGCCGCGCCGGCTATCCGCCGCACGCTCGACCAGGTGCTGTTGCGGCTGCGCGAAGGCCAGACCTTCGGTGCCGCGCTCGCCGA
>JAFEDW010000013.1 GCA_018241455.1 Pseudomonadota bacterium
CGAACAGCGCGAGGCCACTTCGCCGGCGATGAGGGCCATGGCCCCGCCGCCGCTGATATTGGCGATGGTCAGCCAGGCGCTGAGCTTGCCACGTTCCTCCGGCTCGATGACGCTGGACAACCAACCACCCAGCGCGCTCTGGAACAGATTGGCCGCGAAGAAACCCGTGACGAGCAGCAACTCGGCCAGCCACACCCGGTCGAGGTTCAGCAGCGCCACCGCCAGCAGCAAGGCCGCGATCGTGACCGTCACCGACGAGTACCAGCGCCGGCTGAAACGCACGTCCAGCATCGGGCTGGCGACGATCGACCACATGCCGGGCGACACGGTCACCGCGGTGAACGCCGCGATGACCGCTTCGGGCACGTGGCGAGTGTTCAGCATCTGCGGGATCGAGATCACGAGGATGCCGCCGTACATGCCGAATGGCGCGTTGGTCATGCCCATGACCCACAGCGGCAGCCGGCGCGCGCGCACGGCGCTCACGGTTTCTCCCACCGGCCTGACCGCGCGGACCGATACAGCGCGTCGATGACGCGCATGTTGGCAATCGCGTCCTCGATCGGGAATTCCTGTTCGAGCTCGCCGCGAAACGCCGCGGCGGCGAGATCGCACTGCAGCAGGTACTGATCGACCGGCGCAAGCTGCTCGACCGCCGCCGAACTGCCGTCGACGCTCCCGCCCGAATCGATGATGATGCGCGTCCCTTGCTCCTTCGGCGGCGTGAACGGCACCGGCACCTCGATGCGACCCTCGGTGCCCAGGATCACGACGCGCTGGTACAGCGCCAGTTTCAGCGCGCTGCTGAACACCAGCTGGCCGCCGCGCGGGAATGCCAGCAGTCCGCTGGTGACCTGGTCGACGCCGCCGGCCGCATCGCGGTTCACCAGGGCGATGGCGCGCTCAGGCTCGGCGCCGAAGACGTAGCGCGCGGTGACGATCGGATAACACCCGACATCGTAGAGCGCTCCACCGCCATACGCCGGAACATTGCGTACGTTGTTCGGGTCGCGCATCGGAAAAGTGAACGCCGATTGCAGCGCGCACACCGTGCCGATGCGCCCGGCGCGCACCAGCTCGCGCACGCGGTGCCACTGCGGATGATGGCGCACCATGAACGCCTCGATGACCCGCTTGCCACTGCGGTCGCGCGCCGCCACCATGGCCTGCGCTTCGGCGGCATCGAGCGCAATCGGCTTCTCGCACAACACGTGCTTGCCGGCATCGAGCGCCTTGACCGTCCACTCCACGTGCAGGTGGTTCGGCAGCGGATTGTAGATGGCCTCGATGTCCGGGTCGGCGAGCAGCGCCTCATAGGAACCGTAGCTGCGCGGGATGCCGAAGCGTTGCGCGGTCGCGGCCGCCTTGGCGGCGTCGCGCGATGCGATCGCGCCGATCACGCCACGCTCGCCCGCCTGGATCGCCGGAATCACGCGCTTGATGCCGATGTTCGCGCTGCTGAGGATGCCCCAGACGACCTTGCTCATGGCGTTCTTTTCCGCTGGCCTTGAAGGTGGGTGCCTTCGCATCATACAGCGGATATCATCCGGCACCATGAACACGCGAATCCTGCTGATCGCCTCAATGGCGTTGCTGTCGTCCGTTGGCGCAGCAACGCCGCGCATGCACTCGGCCGCGGACGACGCGCTGCGAACCCTCATGGCCGACGAGTGGGCGGACGAAATGCGCGACAACCCGCTGTACGCGACGCAGGCCGGCGTGCGCGACTACGACGATCGCCTGCCCTCGGTCACGCCGGCCGACCTGGAAAGACAGGCCGCGCGGAACCGCGGCTATCTTCGCCGCCTGGGCAAGATCGATCGCGCCGCTCTCAATGCGACCAACCGCAGCAACTTCGACATCTTCGAATTCGTCATCCGCAATCGCGTCGCGCTCGATCCGTATCGCGAGTGGCGTATCCCGCTCACCGCCGACGAGGGCTTCCACATCGAAGTGATGCGCATGGCGGCCGGCATCCAGATGACGACCGCGCATGACTACGAGAACTACATTGCGCGGCTCCGCGCGATCCCGGCCTATTTCGCGCAGCAGGAAGCCAACATGCGCGTCGGCCTGAAGGACGGCTTCACGCTGCCGGCGGCAATCATGCCGGGCATCATCAAGATCGTCGACGGCCAGCAGTACACGACGCCGGAAGCGACGCCGTTCTTCGAGCCGTTCACGCGCATGCCGGATTCGATTCCGGCCGAGCGCCGCGAACAACTCGCCGCGGCCGGGCGCGCTGCCATCCGGGAGGCGGCGATACCCGCCTACCAGGGCTTGCGCAGATTCTTCGTCGAGGAATACCAGCCGGGTGCGCGCGCGACGCTCGGCGCTGGCGACCTGCCGCAGGGCCAGGCCTACTACGCGGCGTTGGTACGGTTCTTCACCAACCTCGATGTCACGCCCGCGCAGGTGCACGACATCGGCCTCAAGGAAGTGGCGCGCATCCAGGCGGAAATGGATGCGGTCATGCACCAGACCGGATTCACCGGCGATTTCGCCGCGTTCCTGCAGTTCCTGCGCACCGACCCGCAGTTCTACGCGCACACGCCGGATGAATTGCTGAAGGATGCGTCCTATATCGCCAAGCAGATCGATGGCCTGCTGCCCGGATACTTCGGCAAGCTGCCGCGCATGCCCTACAGCGTGCAGCCGGTGCCCGCCGAGCTGGCGCCCAACTACACCGGCGGCCGCTACAATCCGCCGCCGATCGGCGGCCTGACCGGCGGTGAGTTCTGGGTCAACACCTATGCGCTCGACAAGCGTCCGCTGTATTCGCTGACCGCGCTGGCACTGCACGAAGCCGTGCCGGGCCATCACCTGCAAGGCTCGCTGGCGCGCGAGCTCACCGGCGTGCCGCCGTTCCGGCTCGATTTCTATTCACATGCCTTCGGCGAGGGTTGGGGACTGTATTCCGAGAAGCTCGGCGTGGAGATGGGCCTGTACAAGACACCCTACGATCATTTCGGTCGGCTTTCATATGAGATGTGGCGCGCCTGCCGGCTGGTGGTCGACACCGGCCTGCATTCGATGGGCTGGACGCGCGAGCAGGCGCAGCAGTACCTGGCTGAACACACGGCGCTGTCGGTGCAGGAAGTGCGCACCGAGACCGATCGCTACATCGCCTGGCCCGGCCAGGCTCTCGCCTACAAGATGGGTGAACTGAAGATCCTGGAGCTGCGCGCCAGGGCGAAGGCTGCGCTCGGCGATCGCTTCGACATCCGCGCCTTCCACGACGCGGTGCTCGACAATGGCAGCGTGCCGCTGCCGGTGCTCGAACGCCAGATCGACGATTACATCACCGCGACTCGCGCACGGCCGAGCGCAGCATCTGCACGGACGCGTACAGCACGACAGTGACCACCAGCCAGCGCAACCACACCAGCGGCAGCGACTTGACGATCAGCGCGGCGATCAGCACGCCCGGAATGCCGCCGATGGTCAACGCCAGCGCCGCACTCCGGTCATAGCGCCCGGCGCGCACGAAGCGCTCGCCGCCGATCGGCATCAGGAAGGCGCAGGATCCCATCATGATCGGGAATGCGGCCAGCGGATTCATGCCGAGCAGGCTCACCATGATGAGGCAAGGCGCATAGAGCCCGATGCCGAGCATCATCAATGCGCCGAGCACGTAGCTGACGGCGACCGCGAACACCAGCACGCCGCCGTGCAGGCCGAGCGCGTCGCCGCCGCCGGGCAACAGACCCGTGTTCTTGGCCACGAACAGCGACGCTGCAATCAACAACGCCACGCCCATGCCGACCTGGATCGAGCGCCGCGGGAGCCGGGCCACGACGCCCACTCCGGACCAGGCGCCGAATGCCGCCGCGGCAATCATCGTGACCAGCGTGAGCGGATCGACCGCGACCGCCGAGATGAAAATGAACGCCTCGAGTATGACGGCGACCGAATGCCCCGCATTCAACGTGCCCGGGATATTCTCGTCCGCGACGCGGCCGCGTAGCTTGAAATACGCCGTGGTCGGTGCGAAGTTGCCGATGCCGAGCACATCGAAGAAATCGGTGACGAATCCGGCGGCGCAATCATCGAGACTGGGGCGGCGCGTATCGCCCTGCCCCGCGGCGCGGCGCGCGCGCTCGATCAGCCACCAGCGCACGACGAACCAGAGCCCCAGTACGCCCAGTGCGGCGAGCAACAGCATGGGGGCGAGCTGCATGGTCAACGCACCGACAGGACCGGCGATCGCAGCAGGTCGGCGCGCGGCCGCACGCCCAACCCCGCCGTGGTCGAGGCCGCCATGTGCCCCTGTTCGCGTTGCGGCGCTCCATCGGCGACACTGACGGTCACGTAGCTGTTGAAATCCGTGCTCGTGAAGCGCAGCGCCGCCGGAGTGCTGTGCGCCAGGTGCGCGATCGCCGCCGTGGCAATGTCGCCGCCCCAGGTGTCTTCAATTGTCATGGCAATGCCGAGTTCGACGCACAGGTCGCGTGCCAGCCGCAGCTTCGTGAGTCCGCCGAACTTGCTGATCTTCAGGTTCGCGACATCCATCGCCCGCTCGCTGGCCGCGCGCATCAGGCTCGCCACGTCGTCGATCACTTCGTCGAGCACGAACGGATGGTGGCAATGCGCGCGCACTGCCAGGCACTCTGCGTACGTGAGGCACGGTTGTTCGATGTAGACATCGATATCGCGCACGCCGCGAATGACACGCAGCGCCTCATGTTGCAGCCAGCCGGTGTTGGCATCCGCGACCAGGCGATCGCCCGGACGCAGCTGGGCCGCCGCCGCGCGGATGCGCTCGATATCGAGCTCCGGATCATCACCGACTTTCAACTGGAAACTCGTGTAGCCCTCGGCGCGGTAGGCGGCGACGCGGGTGGCCATTCGTTCCGGCGTATCCTTCGAGATTGCGCGGTACAGCGTGATCGCCTCGCCGAATCGGCCGCCGAGCAGCGTGCACACCGGCACGCCTGCGGCCTGGCCGGCGATATCCCAGCAGGCCATGTCGAGCGCCGATTTCACGTACGGATGGCCCTTGAGGCGCGCGTCCATGAGTTGATTGATCGCGCCGAGTTGCGTCGGATCGGCGCCCAGCAGCTGCGGCGCCAGTTCCGCGAGCCCCGCGCGCACGCCGCCGGCATACGAAGGCAGATACACCGGCCCGAGCGGACAACACTCACCGTGGCCGATCAACCCGGCGTCCGTCGCCACGCGCACGACCGTGCTGTCGAATACCGACACCGATTTTCCGCCGGACCAGTTGTACGAGCCTTCCCTGAGCGGCAGCTCGACCCGGTAGACATCTATTCCGGTGATGCGCATCGATTGCCCTCGCCGCCCGTCAGTGCGCCGCCGCTTTCGCCGTCGCGACCCGGCCCCTGATCGCGTTCGCGCGCGCGCTGCAGCGGATGCGGCCGTTGGCGTCTTCAGGCAGGCGCACCCGCATGCGGTACTTGAGCCGGGCGAGGTTCTCGGCCTTCATCGCGGCCAGGCCCGAGCGAACGCTGGGTCCTTTCAGCACGGTCGCCCAATAGTCATCGAAATTCTCGAACGTGCGCTGCACGTTGATCTCATGCGTCTCGACACCTTCGAGACCGGCGCCCAGCCACAGTTCGCGCACCACTTTCATGCGCGAGGCATCGGGATTGGGCGCCACCTTGACGACCGCGTTCATCTCGCGCATCTCGGCCTGCAGCGCCTGGTACGGGAACCCGCCGCCGATCATGTCCCACGAATAGGCCGCGACGACGCCGCCCGGCGCCACGACGCGCGCCATTTCCGCGACGCCCTTCGGCGGATCGGGCACGAAGAACAGCACCAGCGGCATGATTGCCACGTCGAACGATTGGTCCGCGAACGGCAGCGCCATCGCGTTGCCCAGTTCGAATGTCGCGAGGCGCGACGCGGGCCGCGAGCGCGCGTAGGCAACCTGTCCCTCGGCCGGATCGACGCCATGCACGCTCGCCGGCGCGCAGCGCTCGATCAGCAGCTCGGTGAAAGCGCCATTGCCACAGCCGACGTCGAGCCAGCGCAGTCCCGGCTTCGGCGCCAACCACTGCAGAAAGACCTCGCCGGCGAGCTGGCTCCATTTGCCCATGTAGCGCTCGTAGCCGGCTCCGTCGTCGAAGCGAATGGCAGATTCGTTGATGACCGCCCCCTCAAGGAAACAGCTCGCGTCCGGCTGCGATCTTAGACGCTGGCGTGGCGCTTGTAATCATCGGCCTGACCTGTCCACCATGTGGCGCGCCCCGACCAATCGAGGGAAGCAGCCATGGCACGCAACGCTGATCTGTGGAAACCCATCGTCGTCGCCGCGCTGATTGCCGGCACGGCCGATCTGGCCTATGCCTGCATCCACATTGCCGGTTACTACCACATGTCGCCGCAGCAGATCTTCCAGTCGATTGCACGCGGACTGCTGGGTGCGGCGGCGATGCAGGGCGGATGGAGCACGGCACTGCTCGGCATCGCGCTCGAATACCTGCTTACGCTGATCATGGCCTCGGTCTACGTCGGCGCGGCAACGCGCATCGCCGACCTGCGCCGCTACTGGTGGCTGCTGGGCCCGTGCTACGGCGTGGTCGTCATGGTGGCCATGTACACGGTGGTGCTGCCCTTGTCGGCGGTGCACAGCGGCGGCGCGCTGCCCGACGGCCCGCGCGGCCCGGACGGCAAGATCACCGATCACCAGATGCTGTATGCGACGATCCTGGTGCACCTGTTCATCGTCGGCCTGGTCATCTCGGCCTGTGCGCGGTTCCTCTGGCCGCGCCAGGCGGCGCCCACGGCCCGCAGCTAGCTGCCAGCCGGCAATCCGCGCGCTGGCTACGCCGGGGCGCCGGTCGCGGTGGCGATGGCCTGCAGCACATCCTGCGTATGGAAGGGCTTGTTCAGGACCGCGTGCGCGCCCGCTGATTTCGCCGCCGCGAGATACGCTTCGGTCTTGATGGTGTGCGGCTGGTAATCCGAGTTGCCGAAATTGCCGCCGCCGGAGATCGCGACGATGCGCACCGCCGGGAATTTCCTGACGATGGCCTTGATCGCATCGACACCGTGCATGGTCGGCATGATGATGTCGGTGATGACGATGTCGGGCACCTGCCCCTCGAGGCTCTCGAGGGCCTCGGCACCATTGGCGGCGAGCCGCACCGCGTAGCCGGCCCGCTCCAGCACGCGCTTCAGCACCGTGCGGATCGCCGGCTCATCGTCGATGACCAATACGCTTTTCATGAGGCAACTCCGGGTGCTGGCTCAACCGTTGGCACGTTGGACGCGAGATCATCGGCAACCGGGAACGCCACCTTGAACGTCGTGCCACGACCGACCGCCGTATCGACTGTAATCGTCGCTCCGAAGGTCTCAAGTATACCGTGGACGACCGACAGACCAAGGCCGGTGCCGGTGCCGACCTTGCGGGTCGTGAAGAAGGGCTCGAAGATGCGCTCCGCAGTCGCCGCATCCATGCCCGCGCCGTTGTCGGTGACCGACAGTACGACGTATTCCCGCGGTGCTTTCTCGCCATCGGAACCCACCGGCTCCATGCTGGTCGCCAGCTCAACCCGCACGATGCCCTCGGCATTCAACAGCGCGTGATACGCATTGGTGCAAAGATTCATGATCACCTGGATGGTCAATGCGGCGTCGGCCTTGACCTGCGGACAGGGTCCGCTCAGGTCGGCCTGCAACTGCACGGTCGGCGGGATCAGCGCGCTGAACAGCCGCAATGCCTCGCGCACGACCGGTTCGAGGTCGATCGCCCTGAGCTTCGGCGCGCCTGCGTCCCTGGAGAAAGTGAGGATCTTGTTGACCACGTCGCGCGCCCGGCTGGCGGACGCGAGCACTTCCTTCAGGTCCTGGTACGCGGAGCTGCCCACCGGCGTCTCGGCCAGCGCCAACTCCGAGTACAGCACGATGGGCAGCAGCACGTTGTTGAATTCATGCGCGACACCGCCCGCCAGCGTACCGACTGTCTCCAGCCGCTGGCGGTGACGCAGGCGATTCTCCAGCTTGCGCTGACGCTCCTCGGCGCGCTCGTTCTCGAGCATCTCGGCGCGCAACCTCTCGTTGACGCCCACCAACTCCTTGCGCATGGCCTCGAGGTCGCCACCCAGATCGTGCAATTCGCGCACGCCGCTCTCGAGACTCAGGCTGTGCGCGTAGTCACCCCTGGCAATGCTGCGCGAGGCGAGCTGCAGCCGCACCACCGGCCGCGTGAAATGGTATCCCCAGGCCGCCGCGATGATCACGGCGATGCACAGGTAGGCCGCCAGCACCAGCACGGTCTGGCGCATCGCCAGCTGAATCTGGTCGGTGGTCGGGTTTTCGTCGAACCCGAGCCGCAGGCTGGCGACATGCCCCGGCCGCGATATCGGGATCTCGATGAAGTAAGTATGGTCACCGAGCTGGCCGAAATTGAAATCCTGCTTGCCCGGCCAGCTGACGCCCTTCGCATTCAGGTTGCTGAAGATGGACTGGCCGTTGTCGATGAATTCTGCGTAGACCCCGTCGCCGTTGAGCACGGTGTGGTCCAGCATGTCCAGCACCCGCTGGCGGGATTCGATCGCGTCCCCCAGCTCCAGTTCCTCGGCCAGGTTCCGCGACAGCGTGCGCACGTGCTGGATGAACACATCGATCTGGTTGCGGCTCACGACGACGCTGATGCCGTAGTAAAGCGCCGGCAGCACCACGGCATGCATCGCCATGACGACCAGGACGATGCGCGTGGCGAGCGACGATTTCATTCACGCCCCAGCAACTTCAGGATACGAACACGCCCATCCCTGGCGATGTCGCTGGCCCACGCGTAACTGACGGCATGCGGATCGGCCGCGAGCGCATTGAGCAAGGCCCTGGTATCCCGGTAGACAGGCGGCGCGGTGCGCCCCTGTTGCAGCGTGAGCGCAAGCAGCCGGCGCTCGTAGACCGGCTCCGACATCGAAACGACGTCCTGGTAGAACAGTTGCCGCATGGCCTCATCGGATTCGTTGCGCAGCGGGTGCAGGTCGATGCCGTTCGTGACCACTGTCAGACCGAGAAACAGCTTCTGGATCTCCAGCGAATTGAGCGAACTCACCGGGGCATTCACGCTTGCGATCAACACCAGGTGATCAGCAGCGGCTGCCGGCCGTGCGCCGTACAACAGCAGCACGCCGACCAACGCGGCAAACCGGCGAATTGAGCGCTTCCCGATCACGGCAGTGCCGCACTCCATTGCAGGCGGATGGCGTCCTGGTTTTCGCGTACCGAAACTCCGCGCGCCCACTCGGCGGTCAGCGCCTGCCGGCGATGGAAATCCCAGCGCAGCCCCAGCGTGGCGCGACGCAGCTGGAAGTCGGGGTGATTGACACGCACGTACACCGAGCTGCCCGCATCGGAGGAATTCTCTTCGCGCGCGTACGCGGTCAGCCGGTGCGGCAACTGGCGTTCCAGCTGCGCGTAACCCGCGACAAAGCTCTCGGAGTGGAAGGCGCCGGGGCCTTCCAGGTCCATCGAGACGTCGTAGATCGCCGCGTGCAATTGCCACGGGCCGTGATTCCAATCGGTATAGGCGCCGTATAGGTCCTGGCGCACGTCGGTGGCGCGCAGCAGCGCGGCAGTCGGCGCATCGCGCACCGGCATGTCGCTGTGCGCGAACAGCAGGCCTAAGTTGCTCGTGCCCACGTAGTCCGGCAGGAAGGCGATACGGCCCGTGTACGACATCCGTCGGCCGTTCGTATGGGGATCGAGCAGGTCGAACTCCGACAGGCCCGTGCTCTCGATCACCGTGCCCAGCCCCACGCCCAGCGCGAGCTGGATGCCGGCATTGGCGCCGAGTGGCCGGCGTGAATCCACCAGCATGCCGGACAGATGCTGCGGGATGGTGCCCTGCTCGTCCTCCCACAACTCGATCGACGGCCGCGTGATCGCGGTCTGCAGGTAGCGGCCGTGGTGGTGTTCGGTGTTCCACGCGCTGGCCGGCTGGTGAAAGCGGCCAATCCACACCACCGTGTCGGGCACCACTTCCATGCCGACCTGGAAGCGCTCCAGGTCGTGCTCTTCATCGCTCAGCTGGTATTCGCCAAACAGGCGAAACCGGCCGCGGTTGATTGCAAACACCGCGTCGCCGATCGCATTGGCGTCTTCGTTCAGTTGGTTGGCCGACGCCGGCGCACTGAATTCGTGCCCCTCGAGGCTGGCGAACAGCACGAATTCGCTGGATGGGTGGCTACCGGCATGCACGTGGTCATAGCCGTCCATGTCATCGGCGTACGCCACGCCTGCGCACAGCAACCCGGCCAGGATCGCCACCACGGCGCGGCGCCTTGCATATTTAGTCATGCCCATGAACCCCAGTGCTTCGCGTCGATGAAATGTGGATGCAGCATGCGTACCGGTCGGCAATCCGTCCGGCAGGTCCGCGCTTGGGAAGGCGGTCGTCAAAGCGCGGCAATCCAGTCCAGCAGGTTTTCCCGGGCGCGGGGCCCGAGGTACCCGAACTTGCGCTTCGCGTAAGCGGCCTCGCCACCATGCCATAGGATGGCCTCCTCGATCGATCGCGCGCGCCCGTCATGCAGGAACGTGGCATGCGCATTTTTCTGCAGGCGATGGCCCAGGCCCCACAGCGGCGCCGTTCTCCATCGGCTGGCGACCTTCTCCCCTGACACGGTTTCGTCGGCCATTTCCGTGCCGAGATCGTGGAGCCGCAAATCGGTGTACGGGGCAATAACGCCCGGTTTGCTCGTGCCATCGGCGGCGCGCAGTTCAACCGGCATCTCCGGTCGGTGGCACGAGGCACACCCCGTATCCCTGAAAAAGGCTGCGCCCGCTTCGTCCTGTGGCGCATGTGCCGCCGCTTCCGGCACCGCGAGCGTGCGCAGGTACGCCACCACCGCGTCGAGCAGATTCGCCGCCACTTCAGGAGCGGCTGCGCCGGATTCGCGCGGGCAGTCGACTTCCGCAGCCGTGCAATCGTCACTGGCGCGTTCAGGCGAAGTCAGGCCCATCTCGCGCGCAAAGGCGTTCGCCACCTGGTCGCGGATCGATACTGCACTGTCCTGCCACCCGAGCCGCCCGAGCACGCGCGTGCCGTCGCGCGATTGCCACGCCAAGGTGCCGGCCGTGCGGCCCTGCGGCGATCCGGCGCCGGTGCCTGCAATAGCCGACGCCGGAACCGATTCGAGCAAGCCGACGCCAAACAGCGCGGGCGCCAATCGCGGCTTGATCACGGTACGAGGCGCCAGCGGACCACGGCTCAAGCCGGACAGACGGTAACGCGGCACGCGCAGCGTCCACTGCCCGCCGAATGGATAGTAGTAGCCGGTCACTTCACTGTACTCGACGGTGACTGCGCCCTCGGCCTTCAGTCCTCCGACAGCCTGTGTATTCAACACGCGCCCATACACGCGATCGCCGCCGGCATCCGCAGATTCGCTCGCCGGCGGAGAACCAAGCTGGATCACCAACGCGGTCGGCACCGGGCCATCGCCCGCGGGTCCGCTGCCACGATCACCGCCGTCATGGCAGGCATTGCAGGATGAGGCGTTGAACAGCGGGCCCAGGCCGGTTCGGCCGGACACGGCCGGCATGCCAGCGGCCACCCACTGCGTTTCGAACACCGACTTGCCGAGTGCAATGCCGGCAGGCTGCGACTGTTCGCCGGACAGATCGGCGCCACGCACCTGGGCACACATGCCGATCAGCACTGCAACGCCAAGCCGGGTGACCATACGGAAAATATCGGTGGTGTTCTGCCGCGAATGCGCCGGCGAGCCGCGATCGCCAGCCGTCCAGACTCTAGCACCCAATGGAGCCGCTGCGCAGGACGGAATGCCGGTCATGACGCCGGGGCGGCCAACGCGACCCCACTATGTCAACTTGACCCGGGCGGTCGAGCCAACGCCCGTCACAGCATGCCCATCACGATGCGGCCTCGACGCTTTCCCGGCTGTGGCTGACGTTTTCGCCGTCGCGCGGGCGCAGCGCCCAGAACGACAGCGATGAGAGCGCCGTCAGCGCGGCCAGCACCAGGAAGGCATGATGCAGCGCGCGCGTCACCATTTCGTGGCTGGTCTGCGGCAGCTTGCCGAGAAAGTACGCCGTGACCAGCGAGGCACAGGCGAGCCCGAAGCTCATCGACATCTGCTGCATCGTGCTGGCGAGCGCGCTCGCACGTGCCGTTTGCGCATCCGCGATGTCGGCGTAGGCCATCGAGTTCATGCTGGAGAACTGCAACGAATTGACCAGGCCCAATGTCAGTCCCAATGCGACGATCGCAGCACCGGTGGTGCCGGGCCCGACGAAGTAGTAGCTGCCGATGGTCGCGCCGATCAACACGGTGTTGACGACCAGCACGCGGCGATAACCGAACTGCCGCAGCAGCGAAGTCGACAGCACCTTCATGCCCATCGCACCGATCGCCATCGGCATCATCAGCAGGCCCGACTGCCACGCCGGCAGCCCGAGGCCGAGCTGGAACAACAGCGGCAATAGCAGCGGCATGCCGCCCACGCCGAGCCGCGTCACGAATCCGCCGAGCACCGCGATGCGGTAGGTACGCGTGCGGAACAGCGCCAGTTGCAGCAACGGGAAGCGCGTGCGCCCGTCGTGCCAGGCATAGGCGAGCAGCAAGGCAGCCGACACGAGCAGCAGCCCCGAGCCCTGTGCCACGTTCAAGTGATGCTCGCCGAAGATTTCCAGCAGCCACGACAGCAGCGCGGCGCCCGACCCGAACAACAGGAAGCCCGACAGGTCGAGCGGCTGCCATTCCTCGTTGCGATAGTCGGGCATGTGCTTGCCACCGATCCACATCGCCGCGAGGCCCACCGGCACGTTGACGAAGAAGATATCGCGCCAGCTCAACCAGTGCACGATCACGCCGCCCACCGTCGGCCCCAGCAGCGGCCCGACGAGCGCCGGGATGATGACGAAGTTCATCGCCCGCAGCAGCTCGGCCTTCGGGAAGGTGCGCACGATGGCGATGCGGCCGATCGGCATCATCATGGCTGCGGCCACGCCCTGCGGTACGCGCGCGGCGATCAGCATCGCGGAGCTGACCGACAGTCCGCAGATGATCGACGAGACCGTGAACAGCGCCACCGCCGACAGGAACACGCGGCGCGTGCCATAGCGTTCCGCCAGCCAGCCGCTGACCGGAATGCACACGGCCAGGCTCAGGATGTAGCTGGTGACCACCGCCTTCAGGCTCAGCGGCGTCACGCCGAGGCTGGCGGCCATCGCGGGGATACTGGTGTTGACGATCGTCGAATCGAGCTGCTCCATGAACAGCGCGGTCGCGACGACCCAGGGCAGGTAACGTTTGGTGCGGAGCCGGCTGTCAGTCCGGCTGGATGACATCATCGAACTCGTTGTCCCGTTCCTTGAGCCTCCGCCGCAGCGCCGCGGAGTCCGCGAGCAGGTCCTCGCGCTCGAGATAGGCGTTCGTCAGGTGCTGCGCCTGCTGGCCGGCGTAGCGCTGCAGTTCCTCGATGCGGGCTGCGGATTCCGCCGCAGCGGTACGGAGCGAGGCGAGCTCGACAGTCAGGCGCCGCTGCCGACGATACATCAACCAGAAGACCAGCAAGCCAACCAGCAGCCCCGTGGCACAGCATAGAACAATTGCCTCACGCTCCAGACCCATGACCCGACTCCATGATTCGTCCTGACCCATCAATGCGAGGGCTGCACGGGCCGCAATTGTGCCAGTTCCTCGAGCCGGCGCATCCGCTCCGCGGTGGGCGGATGGCTCGTCAGGTACGAGACGCCCGCCGCGTCGTGGTGCGATTTGGACAGCAGCCGCAGCGCATCGGCCAGCAACGCGGGCGACATGCCATTCGCCCGCATCACCGCCGATCCGTACTCATCAGCCTGCCATTCCAGCGACTGCGAGTATCGCGCCTGCGCCAGCGCCGCGGGCGCCGCCGCGAGCAACTGGCTGAAGTCGCCCAGGTAGAAAGCGAGAAACGCTCCGACCGCCGAACTGCGCAGCAACAGCTGCATGCCGTGGCGGCCCTGCGCGTGGCCGAGCTCATGGGCCAGCACGGCCATCACCTGTTGGTCGTTGTCGAGCTGCGCGACGAGATCATCGAGCAGCACGATGGTTCCATCGGGCAGCGTGAACGCATTGGCGCCCAGCGCCGGGGAGCGTCGAAACAGCAGCGTCCAGCGGATCGGCTCGCCATCCGGCAAGCGCAAGGCCTGGAATTGCGAACGGAGCGATGCCTGTCGCGCGCCATCGAGCTGGCTCGGCAGCAGCATTCCGCCGTCCAGCGCCTTCAGGGTCTGCCTGGACAGCATGGCGCTGATGGCCGGCGGCAAGCGCTGCGCAAGCATCCGGGCTCCCCACGGCAACCCCCAGCGATAGCCGGCGGCGACCAGCGCCACGCAGCCGACCACCGACATCAACACCCAGGGCAGATGCCGTTGCGCGCGGTCGACCCAACCATCACGCAGGCGCGCGGACGCCATCAAAGCGCGCAGGCCGTCGAGATCGCGCACTTCGCAGAACGCCCCATCGGCCAACCGCACGCGCCGAGGGGCATTGCCGAGCTGCTCGTCGAACACGACGCCTGCCAGCGGCTCGGCGCGTTGCAGATCGTCGGCGGTGATGACCAGGTCTGTACCCGACACCGACAAGCTGACCGTCCGGACCCGCGTCGAGCGCCCGTCTACGTACTGGGCCTGCAGCATCGCGCCACTGTGATTGATTTACAGCGAAATGTCGAAGTCGAATGCCGTGGCCGCCTCCTCGCCCACCGCACCCGGGCTCTCGGGTTCGGCATCCACGAATTCCTGCAAATCGCTGGCCGGCAGCAAGCGCACCGATTCCAGCTGGTATTTCGCCAGGCGCACCGCGGCCCAGGGCGTGAACAGACCGATGGTCGGAACCAGCAGCAGCAGGTTGGTCAGCGTGATCCACGCCAGCTTGACCGGCGACATGCGGCACTCGAGGCGGTGCTCACCGATGCGCGTGTTGTTCCAGACCAGGTTGTTGATGAGCGCGTGGAAGGCCGGACCGATCGATACACCGAAAAGGATGGCGACGCCGTACGTGATGAGCATTGTCCTGAATATCGCGGATGGGTCAACGCGCCCGCCACCGTGCTGCGCCGCGTTGATGGAGGCGAACGCGTTGAACACACCGGCCATGCTCAACACGACGAAGAACCCGATGATGGCGGCCAGCACCAGCAGGTAGACGAGGTAGAACCGGCCTGCTCCCGCATGAAACGAACAACGGGTGCGCCCAAACCAGCTGTTGTCGTGCTGATAGGACTTGAGCCGCTGGTGCATGAATGGCGCCATGATGTAGAGCGTGATCATCGTCAGGAAGCCGTTCAGCAGGAATACGCGATAGGCCCCGGCCACCGTGCCCCTGAAGTGGAAGCGCGTGCCGCGCCAACTGGTGTTGTACAGGCGGAACCGCAGCGAATTGCGCAGCAACCACGGCATGACCAGTGCCAGCAACGCGAGCACCAGCAGCGTGACGAGCGAGTGCAGGCGCACCGAGTAGCTGTAGATCAGCAACATGCCGAGCGCAATCAGGCGCCCATAGAACATCCGCAGCGGGCGGCCGTGGAAATCGAAAGTGGACCCGGCCAGTTCGGTGTGACGGTAGAAATACTGCAGGCGCCGCACCTTGGCCCATGAGGAGTAGATGCCCAACGTGACGATGGTCAGCAGCAGGTTCACGATCCAGATGCCGAAGTACTCCGATCCTCGTCCAGTGAAAAGGATCGGCTGCGGTTGCCTGGCAGGTGCGGCGGTCGGCTGGGGCGCATTTGCCGTGGTCTGGTCCATGGAGTGGGCTCCCGGATATTTATTCTTGTCGGCGCGAGCCTAGCACAAGTATTGGGTGCCGAGGCCCATCGAGGGT
This sequence comes from Pseudomonadota bacterium, assembly GCA_018241455.1. Lineage (GTDB taxonomy): Bacteria > Pseudomonadota > Gammaproteobacteria > Steroidobacterales > Steroidobacteraceae > FEN-1191. The sequence continues at coordinate 15,815 of JAFEDW010000013.1, forward strand.
GGCCGCATTGGCGCTGAACGGCGATAATCGTGATACCGGTGCCCGAATTCGCGGCCGTGGGGAAATTCATGATCGGCTTCCGTTTCACTGCCAGCGCGCTGTGCGTGGTTGTCGCCGCGGGCTTGCCCGCATGTGGCGGCGGCGGCTCCTCGACGATGCCCTCGCCGACACCGAAGTACACGATCGGTGGCACGGTCTCCGGGCTGCAGGGCTCCGGGCTCGTGCTGCTGAACAACGGCGGCGACGCGCTCGCCGTATCCGCTTCCGGTTCATTCGCGTTTCCGGTCGCGGTCGCGAGCGGCAGTGCGTATGCGGTGACCGTATCGGCCCAGCCCGGCGCGCCATCGCAGTACTGCAGCGTCGGCGCTGGCGCCGGCACGGTGGCCGCGTCGAACGTCACCTCGATCACCGTGGATTGCGCGCCTCCGCCATTCACGGCGCTCAGCAACCAGCCGCCGGACGTGGGGTTCCTCAGCCTGCTGCTGACGGACGGCCGCGTGATGGTGCAGTCGTACAATGACTCGGGCGCGTTCTTCAGCCTGACACCGGATGCGCAGGGCAGTTACGTGCACGGCACGTGGCTTCCGCTGAGGCACATGCCGACGGGCTACGCGCCCTATGCCGGCGCGCAGGCCGTGCTCGCCGATGGACGCGTGTTGTTCGTCGGCGGCGAATACAACCTGGACCAATACAGCCTGCCGTTCGCACCCAGCGGACTCACCAACATGTCGGCCATCTACGACCCGGTGGCCGACAGTTGGACCATGATCGCCGCG
>JAFEDW010000140.1 GCA_018241455.1 Pseudomonadota bacterium
CGCGCGCGCGCGCGCGCGCCGGGCTGACCATCGACCAGGTGGCCGACAAGCTCCGCCTCGACCGCAGCACGATCGTGGCACTCGAAGCCGACGACCACCGCTCGATCGGTGCGGCAGTGTTCGTGCGCGGGTTCCTGCGCCGCTTCGCCACGCTGGTCGGTGAGTCGCCGGCGGAGATCGAGGCGCTCTATGCGCAACGCCCGGATGCGGTGCTGCGCCCGGACCTGTCCCGCACCGGCATGCACCGCATCGAGTCGGCCGCGCACGGGCCGAAGCTCGGCCTGGTCCCGGCGGCCGTTGCCGCGCTGATACTGGGTGTCGCCGCGGCCGTATGGTGGGCGATGCGCGCGAAACCGCCTTCGTACACGGTGGTGAGCGAAGTGCAGACGCAGGCCGGCGGTGCCGCGCCAGCGCCTGCACCGGCCGCAGCGCCACCGGCCGCTCCGGCGGCGGGCAAACCGGCCGAGGCGCCGGTTGCCGCCGTCGCTGCGACGCCCGCGCCGCCGGCCGTTGCGGTGCCGCGCCGCGAACTCGAGCTGGTGTTCAGCAGCGAATGCTGGGTCGAGGTCTACGATGCGCGCGGCTTCCGGCTGTTCTTCGGATTCGGCCATGCCGGTACGACGCAGACGCTCAATGGCGTGCCGCCGTTCCGCTTCGTGCTGGGCAACGTGCCCGGGGTCGCAGTGAGCCTCGCGGGCGCCGGCGTCAGCCTGCCCGAGGCGCCGGCCGGCGCGCGCGTGCGATTCACGCTCGATGCGGCGGGCAATGTGGCGGGTGTGCGTTGAGCCGCCAGCTCCAGTCGGTGCGCGGCATGAACGATGTGCTGCCGCAGCAGATCGCGCCGTGGCAGCATCTCGAGCGGGTGCTGGGCAGCTTGCTGCGCGACTACGGATACGAGGAACTGCGCGTGCCGGTGGTCGAGCACACGGAGTTGTTCAAGCGCTCGATCGGCGAATACACCGACATCGTCGAGAAGGAGATGTACACCTTCGAGGATTCGGGTGGTGACAGCCTCACGCTCCGCCCCGAGGCGACCGCGGGCATCGCGCGTGCGCTGATCTCGAACGGCCTGCTGCGCGGCGCGCGGCTGAAGCTGTGGACCGCGGGTCCGATGTTTCGCCACGAGCGACCGCAGGCCGGGCGCTTTCGCCAGTTCCACCAGTTCAGCGTCGAAGCGGTCGGCTTCGAAGGTCCCGATGTCGACGCCGAGCTGATCGCGCTCGGTGCGCGGCTGTGGCAGCGCCTCGGCGTGTCGCGCGTGCGGCTGGTGCTCAACTCGCTCGGCACGAGTGCGGCGCGCGCGCAGTATCGCAGCGCGCTGCAGGGCTACTTCCAGGCGCACGCGAGCGAACTGGACAGCGACAGCCAGCGGCGCCTGCAGGGCAACCCGCTGCGCATCCTCGACAGCAAGAATCCGGCGATGCGCGCGCTGATCGACGGCGCCCCGGTGCTGACCGATTACCTCGACGAAGAGTCGCGGGCGCATTTTGCGCAGTTGCGCGCCATGCTCGATGGCATCGGCGTGGCCTATACGATCAATCCGCGCCTGGTGCGCGGACTCGACTATTATTCGCGCACGGTGTTCGAGTGGATCACCGATGCGCTGGGCGCGCAGGACGCGGTCTGTTCCGGCGGCCGCTATGACGGCCTGATCGGCCAGTTGGGCGGCGAGGCGACGCCCGCGGTCGGATTCGCGCTCGGCATCGAACGTGTCGTGGAGCTGATCCGCCAGGCGGGCACCGTGGCGGCCGTGCGGCCGCCGGCCGTCTACGTGATCGCCAGCGGCGAGCGCGCCGGGGCGCGCGCGCTGGCGGTGGCCGAGCAGTTGCGCGCGGCGTTGCCCGGGCAGGGCGTGCACATGAACCTCGGCGGCGGCAATTTCAAGGCACAATTCCGCCGGGCCGACCGGAGCGGCGCCTGCCTGGCGCTGATCCTGGGAGACGCCGAACTGGAACGCGGCGTCGCGGCTTTGAAACCATTACGCCGCGAGGCTGGTCAGAGCGAGTGCCCGCTGGGGGAATTGCCGGCGCGGGTCGGGAAGATGCTGCAGGAGGAATCGTGGACGAGTACATGAACGAGCAGGAGCAATGGGAGTTCGTGCGCAACTGGGTGCGCCAGAATGCCCTGTGGGTCGTCGCGGGCGTGGCGCTCGCGGCGGGCGGACTGTGGGGCTGGCAGGCCTGGCAGGCCCACAAGGAAGCCGGGCTGCTGGCGGCCGGCAAGCAGTATGCCGATCTCGTGCAGGCTTTCGGCAAGAACGACAAGGCGACCGTGCTGGCGCTCGCCGACAAGCTGTCGGCCGACCATCCGCATACCGGTTACGCCGACCAGGGACAGCTGGCCGCCGCGCGCATGCAGGTCGAGGGCAATGACCTGGCCGGGGCGCTGGCGCGGCTGCAGCGGGTCAGCAACGCGACTTCCGATCCCGAACTCGCGCTGGTGGTGCGGATGCGCATCGCGCGGTTGCAGATCGAACAGCACCAGGCCGATGCCGCGCTCGCGACGCTCGCCGCGGTCGAGCCGGGCGCATTTGCGGGCCGTTTTGCCGAGGTGCGCGGCGATGCGCTGTTCGCCAAGGGCGATCGCGCCGGCGCGCTGAAGGCCTACCGCGAGGCACAGGCTGCCGAAGGCGCGCAGCCGGGTGGTTCGTCAGGCGACGACCTGCTCGCGCTGAAGATCAACGAGCTGACGCACTCCTAGGAATCCCATGACCCGACGCATCGTGACCCTGGCGGCCGTGGCCGCCGCGCTGGCGGCGCTCGTTGCCTGCTCGCACACGCCATCGAGCACGAAGAAAAAGAACGAAAAGCCGACGCCGCTGGCGAAGATCAGCGCGCAGTTCCAGCCGGTGCGCGTGTGGAGCGCGACGGTGGGCAAGGGCGAGCCGAAGCTGCGCCTCGGGCTCGCGCCGGTAGTCGACGGCAAGCGCGTCTACGCCGCCGGCCCGCACGGCGAGGTCGTCGCGCTCGACCTCGCGACCGGTCATCGCGCCTGGCAGAAGCAGCTCAAGCTGCCGCTCTCGGGCGGTCCCGGGGCCGGCAACGGCCTGGTGCTGGTGTGCAGCAGCGGCGGCACCGTCGTCGCGCTGTCCGCCAGCGACGGCGCCGAACGCTGGCGCGCCGACCTGAATTCGGAGTTGCTGTCCGCGCCGGCGATCACGCCGGAACTGGCCGTGATTCGCACCGTGGATGGCAAGCTCTACGCGCTCGAAACTGCGACCGGCAAGCAGCGCTGGGTCACCGACCAGCAAGTGCCCAAGCTTTCGCTGCGCGGCACCAGCCGGCCCGTGGTCGCGGGCGAACTCGTGTATTCGGGCTTCGACAATGGCCGGTTGATGGCGGTGACGCTGGCCGGCGGCACGACGGCCTGGGACGTGGCGGTCGGGCAGCCGCGCGGCAGCAGCGAACTACAGCGCCTCATCGACGTCGATTCGCCGGCGGAGATCGATGGCGATGACATCTTCGCGGTGGCCTTCCAGGGCCACGCCGTGCGCCTGGCGCGCGATTCGGGCCGCGAGATCTGGTCGCACGAGATCTCCAGCTACCGCGGGCTCGCGGCCGATGCGCTCGGCGTCTACGTGTCGACCGCCGACGGCGACGTCGTACGCCTCGATCGCGCCAGCGGCGCCGAGCGCTGGCGGCAGAAGGCACTGGAGCGGCGCTCGCTGAGTGCGCCGGTGCTGCAGGGCGATTACGTGCTGGTGACCGACTACCAGGGCGTCATTCACTGGCTGAGCGACGACGACGGATCTTTCGTCGCGCGCGCCAAAGGCGGTGGGCGCATCAGCGCGGCCCCGGTGGTGGCCGGCGGCCTGGTCATCGTGCAGACCGACAAGGGGGCGATCGAAGCGTGGCGCGCGCCGGTGAAGTGAGCGCGCGCCCGTAACGTGATCAAACCATGCTCCCGGTGGTGGCAATCGTCGGCCGGCCGAATGTCGGCAAGTCGACGCTGTTCAATGCGCTGACGCGCACGCGCGATGCGATCGTCGCCGACCTCCCCGGCGTCACGCGCGATCGCCAGTACGGTTACGCGCGCATCGGTGCGATTCCCTGCGTGCTCATCGACACCGGCGGCCTGGTCGACAAGCCCAACGCGATCGAAGCGCAGATGCGCGAGCAGACCGAGAAAGCCGTCGCCGAGTGCGATCGCATCATCTTCCTCGCCGATGCGCGCGCCGGCCTGACCGCGCAGGATCGGCACATCGCCGACGAGCTGCGCCGCGCCGGCAAGCCGGTCACGCTGGCGATCAACAAGGCCGAAGGGCTGGATGACGATCTGGTCGCGGCGGATTTCCAGGTGTTGGGTCTGGGCCAGCCGCACGCGATCGCCGCCGCGCACGGCCAGGGCTGCCGCGAACTGATCGATGCGGTGCTCGACGGGCTGGAAGCCGGGCCGGCGCCGGCCGACGACACCAGCGCGATCCGCGTCGCGATCATCGGCCGGCCGAACGTCGGCAAGTCGACGCTGGTGAATCGCCTGCTCGGCGAGGAGCGCGTCATCGCCAGCGAACAGCCGGGCACGACACGCGATTCGATCATGGTGCCGTTCCAGCGCGACGGCCGCGAATTCCTGCTGGTCGACACCGCCGGCGTGCGCCGCCGCTCGAAGGTCGAGGATGCCGTCGAGCGCGCCAGCGTCGCGCGCACGCTGCAGGCGATCGCCGAGGCGCACGTGGTCGTCATGGTGCTCGATGCGCACGACAGCATCGGCGAGCAGGATGCCAGCGTGCTCGGCCAGGCGCTCGAGCGCGGCCGCGTGTTGCTGATCGCGGTCAACAAGTGGGACGGCATCCCGATGGACCAGCGCGACGAGATCCGCCGGCTGCTGTCGCTGAAGCTCGATTTCGTGCCGTTCGCGCCGCAACACTTCATCTCGGCGCGCCACGGCACCGGCGTCGGCGAGCTGGCGCGCGACCTGGTGCGCGGGTACGACGCCGCGATGCGTGCGATGTCGACGCCGCAGCTGACCAAGGTGCTCGAGAAGGCGATCGAGGCGCACCAGCCGCCGATCGTCAAGGGCCGGCGCATCAAGCTGCGCTATGCGCACCAGGGCGGCCGCAATCCGCCGCGCATCGTCATCCATGGCAACCAGACGGTCGCGGTGCCCGATTCGTACCGCCGCTACCTCGCCAACGTGTATCGCGAGGCCTTCGACCTGTACGCCACGCCGGTGGCGATCGATTTCCGCACCGATGCGAATCCCTACGACCGGCTCAAGGCCGGGAAGCGCCGCCCGCGGGCGGCAGGAACAATGCCGGGTCGACGAAAGCGCGGTTGAGCGCGACGCCGAAGTGCAGGTGCGGGCCAGTCACGCGACCGGTCGCCCCGACCGCGCCAATGATTTCACCGACCGCGACCCGTTCGCCGATCTGCACGTCGATGCGCGAGAGGTGGCAGTACATCGTGGTGAATCCCTCGCCGTGGTCGATCAGCACGGTGTTGCCGTTGAAGAAATAGTTGCCGGTATCGCTGACCACGCCGGCCGCGGCGGCACGCACCGGCGTGCCGATGCGCGCGGCGATGTCCATGCCGCTGTGCGGATCGCGCGCCGCGCCGTTGAAGAATCGCCGCAACCCGAAGGA
>JAFEDW010000141.1 GCA_018241455.1 Pseudomonadota bacterium
GCCGGCGCGGCCGGCGGCGCCTATCTCGGCAACAAGATCGAGAAGAAGGTGCGCGCCACGACGCACTACGACATCAAAGTGCGCCTCGACAACGGCACCGAACAGACCGTGAGCCAGGACAACGAGCCGACGCTCGCGGTCGGCGCCGCGGTGCAGATCGTCGACGGCACGGTCGTCGCGAAATAGACGGCGGCCGCGTACCGCGTGGGGCGGCTCGCCTCACGCGGTGCGTGCGCCCGTCAGGAAGCCTCGCGCATGCGCAGCTGGAGTTCGCGCCGGCGATAGTCGATCACCAGCGTATCGAGCAGCCCCAGCGCGTCCATGCCGATCAGCACGGCCGGCTCCTTGGTCATCTTCCAGTATTCGAAGATGCGCATGTCGGCGAAGGTCATGTGGCTGGTCTGGATCTGGATCGGCCCGAACTGGATCGGCGGCGCCTTGCGCCCCTCGCCGTCCTGGATGTCGTGCGTGACGCCTTCGACCTGGTCGATGGTCGTATGCTCGCGGCGGCTGTAGCGCACCAGTTGGTTGCGCAGCGCCAGGTTGGCCACCGTGATCTCGCCGCCGGTGTCGATGATGGCCTTCGCACGCACCAGGCCGAGCTTCACGTCGGCAATCAGCAGCCGCCCGTGCTCGAGCTGGAACGGGATCGTCATGAATCCGTCCGGCGCCGGCCGGCCGTGCGAGCGCGAGATGATGATCAGGTCGTGCCGGAAATCGATGTACACGCGGCGGTCGGCCAGGCCCTCGTTGCCGAGCACACCGTCGGCCCCGCCGAGCGCGTCATTGAGCACCGGCAACTTCGAGTCGTTCATCAGCAGGTCGCCGACCTCGAGCGAATCGACGCGGATCGTCGGCACCGTGGCGCTGCCGGTCACGGCGCGTAATTTCACCGGGGATGAGGCGTCGGGCGTCAGGCCCAGCTGCTGCGCCACCCCCACCGTCACGCCGGAACGGCTCGCGCCCGTGTCGAGCACCAGCCGGAACGGGCCCTTGCCGTTGATCATGACCGGCGCCCAGATGCGGCCGATCTGGTCGCGACGCGTCGGGGCCACGTAGCGCGGCTCGGGCGCACGGATGACGATTTCCGTGATCTCATCCTGAACCACCGGCGAGCTGGGGTCGGTGGAAGCCCGCGGCATGGCCGCGACGGCCAACGATGCAGCGCCCAGGCCGGTCAGTAGCAGAAACAGCGGAACAGAATGGTTCTTCATGTGCGCCATTGTGTCACCGTGCGGGCGTATGTCCACAACCGGCTGCGGGCGGCCAGGCCGCGGCGGCGGCGCTGTTGCCGGGCCCGCCTTTGCAGGGCAGGATACGCTACCCTCGCGTCCCAACTGATGACCTTGCAGCCACCCCACTCCGCCATCGACGCCCTGAGCGCCCAGCTCGCCACGCGCCTCGGCGAATTGCGCGCTGCCGGCACCTACAAGGCCGAGCGCGTGCTCGCCTCGCCGCAGGGCGCGCTGATCCGCGTCGGCGGGCGCGAGGTGATCAACCTGTGCGCGAACAATTATCTCGGCCTGGCCGCCCACCCGGCGGTGATCGCGGCCGCGCACGCGGCGCTCGATCGCTACGGCTACGGCTGCGCTTCGGTGCGTTTCATCTGCGGCACGCAGCAGATCCATGCCGAGCTGGAAACGCGCCTGTCGGCCTTCCTCGGCACCGAGGCGACGATCCTGTATTCATCCTGCTTCGACGCCAACGGCGGACTGTTCGAAACGCTGCTCGATGAGCAGGATGCCGTGATCTCCGACGCGCTCAACCACGCCTCGATCATCGACGGCATCCGCCTGTGCAAGGCGCGCCGGCTGCGCTACGCGAACCGCGACCTCGCCGAACTCGAGGCGCGTCTCGTGGAATCGAAGGATGCGCGCACGCGCCTGGTCATCACCGACGGCGTGTTCTCGATGGACGGCACCTACGCGCCGCTCGCCGAGATCTGCACGCTGGCGGAGCGCCATCGCGCGATCGTCGCGGTGGACGATTCGCACGCGACCGGCTTCACCGGCGCGCGCGGCCGCGGCACGCATGAGCGCGCCGGCGTCATGGGCCGCGTCGACCTGCTGACCGGCACGCTCGGCAAGGCGCTCGGCGGCGCCTCCGGCGGCTACATCTCGGGGCCGGCCCGCGTGATCGAGTGGCTGCGGCAGCGCTCGCGGCCGTACCTGTTTTCCAATTCGATCGCCCCGGTGGTCGCAGCAACCACGCTGGCGGTGCTCGACCTGATCGAGTCCGGCGACGCACTGCGCGCGCAGCTGGTAGACAACGCGCGGCATTTCCGCGCTGCGATGCAGGCCGCCGGCTTCACGCTGGTACCGGGCGAGCACCCGATCGTGCCGGTCATGCTCGGCGATGCCGCGCTCGCGACGCGTATGGCCGACCGCCTGCTCGAGCTCGGCGTCTACGTGATCGGTTTTTCATTTCCGGTGGTGCCGATGGGCCAGGCGCGCATCCGCACGCAGCTGACCGCGGGACACACGCGCGCGCAGATCGATCAGGCGGTGGCCGCATTCACGACCGCGGGCCGCGAACTGGGCATCCTGGGTGGCAGCAAATGAAGGCATTGGTCAAGGCGAAAGCCGAACCCGGCATCTGGATGGCGGACGTGGCCAAGCCCACGATCGGCCCGAATGACGTGCTGATCCGCATGAAGAAGACCGCGATCTGCGGCACCGATATGCACATCTACCACTGGGACGAGTGGGCGCAGCGCACGATCAGGGTGCCGATGGCGGTCGGCCACGAATACTGCGGCGAGATCGTCGAGATGGGGAGCGAGGTGCGCGGCCTCGCGATCGGCGACCGCGTCTCGGGCGAAGGGCACGTCACCTGCGGTTTCTGCCGCAATTGCCGCGCCGGCCGCCGCCACCTGTGCCGCAACACGGTCGGCGTCGGCGTCAATCGGGCCGGCTGTTTCGCGGAGTACATGTCGCTGCCCGCCTCCAACGTGTTCAAGCTGCCGCCGGCCATCACCGACGAGATCGCCTCGATCCTCGATCCGCTCGGCAACGCGACACACACCGCGCTGTCGTTCAACGTGGTGGGCGAGGACGTGCTGATCTCCGGCGCCGGGCCGATCGGCGTCATGGCGGTCGCGATCGTGCGCCACGTCGGCGCGCGCCACGTGGTCATCACCGACGTGAATCCCTATCGGCTGGCGCTGGCCAAGAAGATGGGTGCTTCGCTCGCGATCGACGTGCGCACCGAGAAACTCGAGGACGCGATGACGCAGCTCGGCATGGAGGAAGGCTTCGATGTGGGCCTCGAGATGAGCGGCGCGCCGCCAGCCTTCCGGCATATGCTCGCCACGATGCACCACGGCGGGAGCGTCGCGCTGCTGGGCATCATGCCGGCCGACACCGGCATCAAGTGGGACGAGGTGATCTTCAAGGGCCTGATGATGAAGGGCGTCTACGGCCGCGAGATGTTCGAGACCTGGTACAAGATGGCGGCGATGCTGCAGTCTGGCCTCGATGTCGGCCCGGTGATCACGCACCGGTTGCCGATCGGAAAATTCAAGGAAGGTTTCGAGGTGATGGCCTCGGGCCAGAGCGGCAAGGTCATCCTCGACTGGGAAAACGCCGTCTGATCAGCACTCGGGTACGTTGACCGCGAGCCCGCCCTGCGAGGTTTCCTTGTAGATCGTGCCCATGTCGTGGCCGGTCTGCCGCATCGTATTGATGACCTGGTCGAGCGAGACCTTGTGCGAGCCATCGCCGTGCAGCGCAAGGCGCGCGGCACTGATCGCCTTCAGCGAACCCATCGCGTTGCGCTCGATGCACGGGATCTGCACCAGCCCGGCGACCGGATCGCAGGTGAGCCCGAGGTTGTGCTCCATGCCGATTTCGGCGGCGTTCTCGATCTGCTCGTTCGTGCCGTGCAGCGCCGAGGCCAGGCCCGCCGCCGCCATCGAGCAGGCGACGCCGACCTCGCCCTGGCAGCCCATCTCGGCGCCGGAGATCGAGGCATTCTTCTTATAGAGCATGCCGATCGCGGCGGCGCTGAGCAGGAAGCGGATCACGCCGGCTTCATCCGCGCCGGGCTCGAAGCGATCGTAGTAGTGCAGCACTGCCGGCACGATGCCGGCTGCGCCGTTGGTCGGCGCCGTGACCATCTGTCCGCCGGCGGCGTTTTCTTCATTTACGCTAAGCGCGAAGGCATTGACCCAATCCATCGCGTGCATCGGGTCCTTGGCGTCGCCCGATTCGAGTTGCCGGTACAGTTTCGGCGCGCGCCGACGCACCTTCAGCACGCCCGGCAGCAGCCCCTGCGCGGTGAAACCGCGCTGCACGCATTCGCGCATCACGCGCCACAGCTCGAGGAGCCCGCGCTTGACCTCGGCCTCGCTCCGCCAGGTGCGCTCGCGCGCCATCATCAGTTCGTGGATCTCGAGGCCGTTCTTCTCGCAGTGCTCGAGCAGCTCGGCCGCGGAGCCGAATTCATACGGCGCCTGCGCGCGCTGCGCCACGCCGCCGGCGGCCTCGCCTTCCTTGACGATGAAGCCGCCGCCGATGCTGTAGTACTCCTCGCGCAACAGCGGCGCGCCAGAGGCATCGTGGGCCGTGAAGCGCATGCCGTTGGAGTGGCCGGGCAGCACCTTGTCGTGGTGGAACAGCAGGTGGCGCGCTTCGTCGAAGGCGACTTCCTGGGTGCCGCCCAATCGAAGTTTCTTCGCACTCCGGATACGCTCTACGGTTGGTTCCACCTTCGACGAATCAATCGTCTCGGGGCGCATGCCTTCGAGCCCGAGCAGGATGGCGCGATCAGTGCAATGGCCACGGCCCGTCAATGCCAGCGAACCGAACAACTCGGCCGTCACCGAGGTCGTCCGGGCGAGCAGGCCTTGCGCGGTGAGCGATTCAACGAAGGCACGCGCCGCATTCATCGGGCCCATCGTGTGCGAGCTCGACGGGCCGATGCCGATCTTGAAGATTTCGAATACGCTGAGGTTCATGGCCGTAGCACCCCTCGCCCGCGCCTCGGGCGAGTTCAAGCTCCAAGCCTATGCCGCGCCGGTATGGCCGGATGGCTCCCGCGCGACCGCATTGGTCTCATTTCCGTCATGCGCGGCTCAACCAGCCTCGCGCCTGACGCCCGGCAGCACGCACAGCATCTCGTACAGCAGGTTCGCCGCCAGCAGCGAGGTGGTACCAAAGGGATCATAGGGCGGCGAGACCTCGACCAGGTCGCAGCCCACCAGCTGGAGCCCGAGGCAACCACGGATGATCTCCATGCCCTGGATCGTCGTCAGTCCGCCGATCTCCGGCGTGCCGGTGCCGGGCGCGTAGGCCGGATCGAGCCCGTCGATGTCGAAGCTCAGATACACCGGACCCTTCCCGAGTTGCGCGCGCACCTCGGCCATCAGCGGTTCGAGCGAGCGATGCCAGCACTCCTCGGCCTGCACGACGCGCATGCCCTGCTGGCGCGGCCAGTCGAAGTCATCGGCGCCATAGCCGGTCGCGCGCAGGCCGATCTGCACCGCGCGCCGCGTGTCGAGCAGCCCTTCCTCGACCGCGCGCCGGAACGGCGT
>JAFEDW010000142.1 GCA_018241455.1 Pseudomonadota bacterium
AAGGCCTGCAGCGGCTCGGCCGTGCGCTGATGCTGCCCATTGCGGTGCTCCCGGTGGCCGCGCTGCTGCTGCGGCTCGGCCAGCCCGACCTGCTGGACATCCACGTGCTGGCCGCGGCCGGCGATGCGATCTTCTCCAATCTCGGCATGGTGTTTGCGGTCGGTGTCGCCGTCGGCTTCGCGCGCGAGAACCACGGCGCCGCGGGCCTCGCGAGCCTGGTGGGATTCCTCGTGGCCACGCACGCCGCCGAAGCGCTGCTCAACGTGCCGGCCACGGTGACCGCCGCATTGAGTGGCGCCGCGGCTGACCTCGCCTCGTCGGCCTGGCGCACGCAGCAGATGAGCAAGCTCAGCATGCCGGTCGGCGTGCTGTCCGGACTCATCGCCGGCTTCACCTACAATCGCTATAGCGATATCCGCATGCCCAGCTATCTGGCGTTCTTCGGCGGACGACGCTTCGTGCCGATCGCCACCGGCTGCATCGGCCTGGTCGTGGGCCTGGCTTTCGGGCTGGGTTGGCCGATGCTCTCGCGCGGCATGGACAACCTCAGCCACGCCATCGTCGGCGCGGGATCCTTCGGCCTGTTCGCCTACGGCGTGCTGAACCGCGTGCTGATCGTCACCGGCCTGCACCACATCCTGAACAATCTGGTCTGGTTCCTGCTGGGCGACTACCACGGCGCCACCGGTGATCTGAAGCGTTTCTTCGCCGGCGATCCCAGCGCCGGTGCGTTCATGAGTGGCTTCTTCCCGGTGATGATGTTCGGACTGCCCGGTGCGTGCCTGGCGATGTATCGCGCCGCGCGCCCCGAGCGGCGCCGCGCCGTCGGCGGCCTGTTGCTGTCGATCGCATTGACCTCGTTCCTGACCGGCGTCACCGAGCCGATCGAATTCACGTTCATGTTCCTCGCGCCGGTGTTGTATGCGGTGCACGCAGTGCTGACAGGGCTTGCGATGGTGATCATGCATGCACTCGGCGTGCACCTGGGCTTCGGCTTTTCGGCCGGGTTGTTCGACTACGTGCTGAATTTCTCGCTCGCCACGCGGCCATTGTGGTTGTTGCCGATCGGCGCAGGATATTTCGCCCTCTACTATGGGCTGTTCAGTTACGGCATCGCGCGCTTCAACCTGGCAACGCCGGGGCGCGGCGCGGCCGAAGAGGCCGATGCCAAGGGCGAGGCCACGGCGGGGCATGGTGCCGTGGCGGCCGATCGGCCGGCGGCATTGGTGCGCGCGCTCGGTGGAGCAGCGAACCTGGCTTCCGTCGATGCCTGCACGACGCGCCTGCGCCTGGTGGTCGTCGATGGCACGCGAGTCGATGCGGCGGCGCTCGCGCAGCTTGGCGCATTGGGCGTCGTGCGGCCGTCATCGACGGCCGTGCAGGTCGTGCTGGGGCCGATTGCTGACCAGGTGGCCGGGGAAATCCGCGCGTACCTGCGCGATGGCGCGGCACCCGGATCAACGCCCGCGCCCGCATCGGTTGAATGGCCGGCGCTGCTCGCGGCCCTCGGCGGCGCCGGCAATGTCAGCGCGGTCGAAGCGCGGGCAGGGCGCCTGCTCATTCGCGTGCATCAACCTGCGCAGGTCGACGTGCAGGCGCTCGACGCACTGGTTGCGCGCGGCGTGGTCACCTCATCGGCCGGTACGATCCACGTGCTGCTCGGACCGCAAACCGCGGCCGTTGCGGCCGGACTACAGTCGGTCATCCGTCGTCCGACCTGATCTCCGCGTCGGACCGCCGCGGAGCCCGGGCGACGGGTCCGCGCACCGCTTGACCTGTAACTTTAGTGGTATTATATTGGCCCTTAACTGGTGTTGGACGGGGGTATGCGTCACCGCACCGGCCACAAATTGGCCATCGCGCCGCGGCGCCTTGGCAACGGGACACGCGTACAAGGCAGCTGCAGGAGTCATGCAATGAATCGAATCACTTTCGCGGTCAAATCAGCCCTCGGACTCGCAATGCTCGCGCCGTCGGCCCTGGTATTTGCGCAGACCACACCGGCCGCGCAGACAAGTGGCCTCGAGGAAGTGGTAGTTACTGGTATACGCCAGTCGGTGCAGCAGTCGCTCGAAGCGAAGCGCGCCGCCAACGAAGTGGTCGAGGTCGTGACGGCCGAAGACATCGGCAAGATGCCCGACAAGAATGTGGCGGATTCGCTCACCCGTGTCACCGGCGTGACCACCAGCTCGGCCAGCGCCAACGAAGGCGGCTTCGATGAGAACGACCGCGTCAGCATGCGCGGCACGAATCCCAGCCTTACGCAGACGCTGATCAACGGGCATGGCGTCGCAGCCGGCGACTGGTTCGTGCTGAACCAGGTCCAGCAGGTTGGCCGTAGCGTCAGTTACACGCTGCTGCCATCCGAACTCGTGAGCCAGGTGGTGGTGCACAAGAGTTCGCAGGCATCGCTCGTTGAAGGTGGTGTCGCAGGTTCGATCGATATCATCACGCGCAAGCCGCTCGACTTCAAAAACCCGCTGACCTTCCAGGCCGCGGCCGGCGTCGTGGATGCCAAGTTGCCCGCGAAGACCGACGGCCAGTACAACGCGCTGTTCAACTGGAAGAACGATGGCAACACCGTCGGCTTGCTGGTGCAGGGTTTCTGGGAATCGCGTCACCTGCGCCGCGATGGCGTGGAGCTGCTGGGATATGAACAGTTCGATCCCACCAGCGCGGTCGTGACCGCTCACCCGGATCTCGCCAACGTCTACTATCCGGCGCTGATCGGCGCGGCGTTCTTCGAGCAGAAGCGCGAGCGCAAGGGCGGCCTGATCGACCTGGAGTTCAAACCAAGCGACGACGTCACCGTCGATCTGTCGGCTTTTGCCTCCAAGCTCGAGGCTGCGAACTACAACCGCAACTACCTCGTGTGGCTGACGCACTTCGTCAACCGCGGCTTCGGCCAGGGGCCCGATCCAGGCTACACGGTGACGAACGGAACGTTGACGCAGGCGAACTTCTCCGGCAATCCGGGCACCTTATACGGCGTGTATGACCAGATCTCGCGCCCTGACGAGAGCGCGACCTCCAACTTCGTCAACCTCGACGTGTCCTGGCGCAGCTCGGATGCGCTGACCTGGACCGGGCAGATCGGCACTTCGCAGGGCGATGGCAAGACGCCGACGCAGGACGTGTCGGAAACCGATCCCGGTACCGGCATGGGCGCGGCCTATTCGCTGCACGGGATCAATTCCGGACCCGACTTCAACTTGGGTGCGACCAACAACACGACGCCGTTCCCTGGCGGCGTGCCAGTCGACTTCAACTGGATCTTCGGCGCGCAGAACGTCGACGTGAAGGACAAGGAGACCTGGGCCAAGATCGACGGCGATTTCAAGGTCAGCGATGAGTCGTGGACCGACTTCAAGTTCGGCGCGCGCTACCAGTCGCACGAGCGTTCATCGCTCAACGCGCTGGCGCAGGGTCCGACCTTCTGGGCGGGCGGCGGTGCCGACAAGGCGAGCTATCCTTCGACCTGGTCCAATTATCCTTCGGACTTCAATACCTTCGGCGGCTCGATCCCGACGAATATCTGGTTCTGGACGCCGGCCCAACTCGCCACCTACAACACACCGTGCTACCTGCCGCTCGTGTCGCCAGCGCCGCTGTGCACCACGGGACAGACGCAGCGCAATCCGACAGAGCGCGCCTACTACCAGTACTGGTTCGGCGTGAAGGAGAAGGACACGGCCATCTACGGCCAGATGGACTTCAAGGGAACCCGCTGGGCGGCAAACGTCGGCGTACGCGTGGTGCGCACGCAGGAAGAGGCGACCACGTACACGCAAGTGCCGGCCAACTATCCGGGCGCGATCACCGGATCGCTGTTCGGTACGTTCGCCGGCATTCCGGTCGAGCACACCTACACCAACGTGCTCGAGAGCGCGAACCTGAAGGTGGACCTGCGGCCTGATCTCGTGGCGCGCTTTGCCGCCGCGAGCACGATGACGCGCGCCGACTACTCGGCGCTGGCGGGATTCACCGACCTGTCGCCGCCGGGCGCAGTCGGCGGCACCGGCACCGGCACGGGTGGCAACCCGGACCTGAAGCCGATCCTGTCCAACAACCTCGATGCGGGCCTGGAATGGTACTTCGCGAAGCGTTCGTTGTTGGCTGCGGGCCTGTTCTACATGGACCTGCAGAACTACGTGACCTACGGCTCGCAGACGCTGAATTATTTCACCATCGACAACCTGCACCCGACGGGCGCGATGGTGCCGTATCAGTTGTCGGTGCCGGTCAACGCCACGGGCCGCGTGCAGGGCCTCGAGATGTCCTACCAGCAGGCGCTGGGCGACAACTTCGGCGTGCAGGCGAATTACACCTATGCCGACGGCAAGCAGACCTCGTTGGTTACCAACGGCGACGATCGGCTCGTAGGCACGTCGAAGAATACCTACAACCTGAGCGGGTATTTCGAGAACGCGCACTTCAGCGCGCGCCTGACCTACACGTACCGCTCGGCGTTCTTCAGCGGCCTGGATCGCAACACGGCCTTCTCGCAGGATGCGATCGGTGACCTGGCGGCCTCGTTCGCTTACACGCTCAACGACCACCTGTCCTTCGCGTTGGACGGCCAGAACCTGAACAATCCGACGCTGAAGTACTACGCGTTGAACACCGACCAGCCGCGCGCCTTCTACAAGAACGGCCAGCAGTACTACTTCACCGTGCGCTTCAAGATGTAGCGGCGGCTCTGGCCGCGCCGATCCTCCCCCGGTTCGGCGCGGCCAGTGATTTCGCGGCGGTGGAGCGCGCGGGCGGATCAGGGCATGCTAGCCAAGTGACCGCCACGCTCTACAACCAATCGTCGACAGTGCCAGACGCGCAGGCCGCTGCCGCGGCGCGCGGTCCCTGTCCGGTGCGCAGCGTCCTCATCGTCGGTGGCGGCACCGCCGGCTGGATGACCGCGCTGACGCTGGCACGCGCGCTCGAGGGACAGGGCGTCGCCATCACGGTGATCGAATCCCCTACGGTAGGCATCATCGGTGTCGGCGAAGGCTCCACGCCCTGGCTGCGCGGCTTCTTCGAGGACCTCGGCATCGAGGAGTCGGAATGGATGCCGGCCTGCGATGCCACGTACAAATGCGGCATCACCTTCGAAGGCTGGTGCACCAAGCCGGGGTTCGAGAGCTACTTTCATCCGTTCGCGTCGATGCTCGACAACCTGACGATGACGCAGTTCGTGCACAACGTCGAGACGCGCGTCGGCGGCGCCGACGTGGAGGCGCACCCGGACCGGTTCTTCATCGCCGCGCGCCTGGCCGAGCGCCGCCTGGCGCCGAAGGCCGCGGCCAACTTCCCGTTCGACATCTGGCACGGCTACCACTTCGATGCAACCTTGCTGGGGCAGTTCCTGCACCGCAAGGCGATCGGGCGCGGCGTGCGCCACCAGCTCGGCCACCTGACGCACGCTTCGACCGACGACGCGGGCGCGGTCACCGCCGTGCACACGCGCGAAGGCGAGCGGCTGACAGCCGACCTGTACGTCGACTGCA
>JAFEDW010000143.1 GCA_018241455.1 Pseudomonadota bacterium
GTGCGCGACAACGGCGTCGGCATCGCACCGGACGCCTGGCCGCGGCCGCATTGCCATGGTCTGCTTGCCGCGGCGGAGCGACTGGCCGAGCTCGGCGGCACGCTGCAGACCAACGGCGCACCCGGCAAGGGCACGGTGCTCGACGCGCGCGTCCCCTTGCTGCAGTCCTCCCGATTACGAGACGAGGCATGAGGCATCCATGCTGAAGCAGATTGCGGGCCTGTGCGGATTGCTGCTCTGCGCTGCTGGCGCGCTGGCCACCGAGGCACCGGCTTTCGACGAGGCGCAGATACGCGCCACGATCCGCACGCTCGCCTCGGATGAGTTCGACGGCCGTGCACCGGCCAGCCTCGGCGAGCAGCGCACGATCAACTACCTGGCGGCGCAGTTCAGGCACTACGGATTGGCGCCGGCCAACCACGGCAGCTACCTGCAGTCCGTGCCGATGATCCAGATCACGGCCAGCCCGGATACCGAGCTTCGCATCAGCGGCGGCGCGGCGCCGCTGCGCTTTGCATACGGGGACGATGTGGTCGTGACGACGCCACGGCCGCAAGCCACGGTCACGCTGCGCGACAGCCCGCTGGTGTTCGCCGGCTACGGCATCGTCGCACCGGAATTCCACTGGAACGATTACGCCGGCGTCGACGTGCGCGGCAAGACCGTCATCGTGCTCGTGAACGACCCCGGTTACGCCAGCAACGATCCCCCGCTGTTCCACGGCAAGGCGATGACCTACTACGGCCGCTGGACCTACAAATACGAGGAGGCGACGCGCCAGGGCGCCGCCGCAGTGCTGATCGTGCACGATACCGGACCGGCGGGCTATCCGTGGGAGGTGGTGCGCAACAGCTGGAGCGGGCCCGCCGAAGTGCTCGTACCCGGCAAGGGGCACATGTTGCAGATCAACGGCTGGCTGAGCCACGAGGCCGCATCGCGACTGCTTGCGGCGGCCGGCCAGGATCTGCAATCGTTGAGCGCCAGCGCACTGCGGCATGGATTCCGCGCGGTGGCGCTGCCGCTGAAGGCATCGATGACGCTGCGCAACAGCGTGCGCGCGGTGGTCAGCCACAACGTGGCGGCGCTCGTGCCCGGCGCCCGCCATCCGGAACAGGTCGTCGTGTACAGCGCGCACTGGGATCACTTCGGCGAAAAGCCCGACGCGGCAGGCCACGCGCAGATTTTCCATGGCGCGATCGATAACGGCAGCGGCATTGCCTGCCTGCTGCAACTGGCGCGCCGCTTCGCGGCGCAGAAGCCGGCGCCCGCGCGCAGCATCCTGTTCCTGGCGACGACTGCGGAAGAGCAGGGCTTGCTGGGATCGGCCTACTACGTGCAGCATCCCCTGATACCGCTGGCGAATACCGTGGCCGACATCAACATGGACGTCATGGACGTCTACGGACCGATGCGCGATCTGACCGTGCGCGGTCAATTCATGTCGACGCTCGATGACGACCTGCGCCGCGTTGTCGACTCACTCGGCCTCGAGCTCAAGCCGGATCCCGATCCATCCAAGGGCTATTACTACCGCGCCGATCATTTCGAATTCGCGCAGCAGGGCGTGCCGGCGCTCAGCATCAATCCAGGCTCCGATTACGTCGGCCACGAGGCCGGCTGGGGGCTGGCCCAGCAACATGCCTACAACGAGCAGCGCTACCACAAGAGCGCCGACGTCTACGAAACGGATTGGAACCTGGGCGGCATGCTGCAGCAACTGCAGGCCGTGTACCTGACCGGCCGCACGCTGGCCGACAGCGAGGAGTGGCCGGAGTGGTATCCGGACAATGCTTTCAAAGCCAAGCGCACTGCGCAGCGGGCGCGCCAGGGCGCCGCCGACCGCTGAGGCGACGGTGCACGCCATCACTGCCGCCACTCGTGTCCCGCTCGGGCGTAGCGGCCTCGAGGTCGCGCCGCTCGGCTGGGGCATGTGGCGATTCGCGGGCGCCGACCCGGCGACCGCGCAACGGCGCATTGAGGCGGCGCTCGACATCGGTTGCACGCTGTTCGACACCGCGGACATCTACGGCTACTCCACGCCCGAAGGGTTTGGTGGAGCGGAGCTGCTGCTCGGCCGCGTGCTGCGCGCGGCGCCGGCGTTGCGCGAGCGCATGGTGCTGGCGAGCAAGGGCGGCATCTACCCGCCATTGCCCTACGATTCGAGGGCAGACTACCTGGCGCAAGCCTGCGACAAGTCGCTGCAACGCATGGGCGTCGATCGCATCGACCTGTACCAGATCCATCGTCCCGACCTGCTGACGCATCCGCACGAGGTCGCGGCCACGCTCGGTCGCCTGCGCCAGGCCGGCAAGATCCGGGCGGCCGGTGTGTCGAACTACACCGCCACGCAGCTCGATGCGCTGTCCCAATACATGCCGTTTCCGTTGGCATCGGTGCAGCCCGAGTTTTCCCCGCTCGCGATCGAACCACTGGCCGACGGCGTTATCGACGGCGCCATGCGCCATGGCCTGGCCGTACTCGCCTGGTCGCCACTCGCGCAAGGGCGCCTGGGAGAGGGCGCCACAAACCCCGCGCTCGATGAACGGACCCGCGCGGTTTGCGGCGCGCTCGATCGCATCGCCGCGCGCGCCGGCGTGCCGCGCTCGGCTGTCGCCTACGCCTGGGTGATGGCGCATCCTTCGCGCGCGATACCACTGATCGGTAGCCAGGACCCGAAGCGCATCCGCGCGGCCGCGGCGGCCTACGACGTGCACATGACGCGCGAAGAGTGGTACCAGGTGCTGGAAGCCGCGCGCGGGGCGCCATTGCCCTAAGTTGCGCGCTGCGCCGCGGCGTGCACAGCCGAAAGTCCGATTGCCATTGCCAGTCCGGCTGATCAGTCAATAGAGCCGGACTCACGGGCAAGTAAGGCGCGCGAGTCGCCTGCATACTGCGGGCTGGAAACCATGACGACATCCGCGGGCGCCGGCATCTGCATCGACGGCCGTGGGCGAGGAGGTCACGCTGCCATGAAAGTCGCGATCAACGGCGTGGGCATAGCCGGCCCCACGCTCGCCTACTGGCTGCGACGCGCCGGGCACGAGCCGGTGCTGTTCGAACGGGCGCCGGCGTTCCGCCGCGGCGGCTACCTGATCGATTTCTGGGGGCTTGGCTACGACATCGCCGAGCGCATGGGGATCCTGCCAACGCTGCGCGAGCGCGGCTATGTGATGAAGCGCATGCGAAATGTCCGCCACGATGGCCGCGAGGAAGCGGGCATGGACTTCGCGCCGCTCTACCAGGCCCAACAAGGCCGCTTCATCAGTATCGCGCGCGCCGACCTGGCGCGGGCGCTCGTCGACGCCTGCGTGGGCGTCCCGGTGCATTTCGGCGTGTCGATCAACGGGATCGCGCAGCATGGCGACGGCCCGATCGTGACGTTATCGGACGGCCGGCAGGAACGGTTCGACCTGGTCGTGGGCGCCGACGGACTGCACTCGCAGGTGCGGGCGCTGGCCTTTGGACCCGAACCACGGTTCGAACGGTTTCTGGATTGCCATGTCGCGGCGTGTCGCGTCTCCGGCTATCCGCACCGCGACGAGTTGATGTTCGTTTCGCACACGGTTCGAGGACGCCAGGCAGCCCGCGTCTCGCTGCGGGATGGCGAGACATTGGTGCTGTTCATCTGTCGGGACGAATTCATCGGCGACGATCCTGGCCGGCACGACGACCCGCGGCGGGCGCTGCGCCGTGCGTTCGGCGGCATGGGATGGGAAGTCCCCGAACTGCTCGACGCGATGGAAAATTCCGGCGACCTGTATTTCGATCGAGTCAGCCAGATCCGCATGCCGCATTGGAGCAGCAATCGCATCGCACTCGTGGGTGATGCGGCCGCGTGTCCCTCGCTGCTTGCCGGGGAGGGTACCGGTCTCGGGATGCTCGGTGCGTACGTGCTGGCAGGTGAACTGCATCGGGCCGGAAGCGATATCGCACGCGCCCTGGCGGCGTATGAGAACAGCTTGCGGGCATTCATTTCGGGCAAGCAGAAGGGAGCCGTGTACTTCCGTGGATTCTTTGCGCCGCAAACGGCGCTGGGCCTGGTGGCTCGCAACCTCGCGGTCCACCTGTTCGCCCTTCCACTATTTGGCAGGCAATTCTGGGCGCGTTCGCTGCGTGACAGATTCACGCTGCCCGACTACCCGATGGATTGAATGCCTGCCGCGGCCTTGGCAGCCGCATCCCATGGCGATACAGACCGCCTGGCGCGCGGCGCGATTGGCTCCCCGGGTTGGACTCGAACCAACGACCTGCGGATTAACAGTCCGACGCTCTACCGACTGAGCTACCGGGGAATCGGGCGCGAATTCTCGGGGCTGGGCCGCCAGCCGTCAAGGACGCGCGTAGCGTCGGGGGGCTTCAGCCGCCCAGGGCCCTGCGCATTCGCTCCACGGCCTTTTCCAGCGTCTCGCGGCTGCAGGCATAAGACAGCCGCATGTGCCCCGGTGCGCCGAATCCCGACCCCGGCACGACGGCCACGCCGACGGTATTGATGAGGTGTGTGGCAAAGGCGTTGTCATCCGCCAATCCGAGCCTTGCCATGGCCTGGCGCACGTCGGCAAACGCGTAGAACGCGCCGCTGGCGGGGCGGCATGACACGCCGGGCAACGTGTTCAGCGCCGCGACGATGTAGTCGTGCCGCTCCTTGAATGCGCGGTTCATCGTCGCGACGCAGGCCTGGTCGCCGTTCAGCGCGGCGAGTGCCGCCTTCTGGCTGATGCTCGAGGGGTTCGAGGTCGACTGTCCCTGGATCGTGCCCATCGCGGTGACCAACTCTTGCGGTCCGCCGCAATAGCCGATTCGCCAACCGGTCATCGCATAGGCCTTCGAGACGCCGTTGATCGTCACGGTGCGATCGTAGAGATCGGGCACGACGGTCAGCAGGCTCGTGAACGGCTCGGCGCCCCAGTAGATCTTCTCGTACATGTCATCGGTGCCGATGACGATGCGCGGGTGCTTGCGCAACACCTCGCCGAGTGCGCGCCATTCGGCGGCCGTGTAGGCCGCGCCGGTGGGATTGCTCGGGCTGTTGATGAGCAATAAGCGCGTGCGCGGCGTGATCGCCGCCTCGAGTTGCCGCGGCGTGATCTTGTAGCCCTGTTCGGGCCCCGCGTACGGCATCACCGGAACGCCGTCCGCCAGCAGCGCCATGTCGGGGTAAGAGACCCAGTACGGCGCCGGGATGATCACCTCGTCGCCCGGGTCGAGCAGCGCCATGCACAGGTTGAAGATCGTCTGCTTGGCGCCCGAGGACACCAGCACCTGGTTGCGTTCGTACCGGATGGCGTTGTCGCGCTGGAACTTCGCGATGATCGCGTCCTTGAGCTCCGGGATGCCGTCGACGTTCGTGTAACGCGTGAAACCCGAGTTGATCGCCTGCACGCCGGCGGCGCCGATGTGCGCGGGCGTGTCGAAATCGGGCTCGCCGGCGCCGAGGCCGATGACATCC
>JAFEDW010000144.1 GCA_018241455.1 Pseudomonadota bacterium
CAGCGCCGCCAGGTCGGTGGCCTTGGCGTAATTGACCTGCAGGTACTCGGTGCGGATCGGCGCCAGCTCGGAAATATCCTTCTTCGCCGCGAGGTCGGCCTTCTCGCGCGCCGCCAGCTCATCGGCCGGCGCGACGATGATCACGTTGCCGTCGTGGCGCTTGTCGAGACCCTTGGTGCGCAGCACGATGTCGAGCGCCTGGTCCCACGGCACGCTCTGCAGGCGCAGCGTCACGCTGCCCTTGACCGTGTCGCTGACGACGATGTTCTGGCCGCTGGCATCCGCCAGCAACTGCAGCACCGCGCGCGTGTCGATGTCCTGGAAGTTCAGCGACAGCTTTTCGCCACTGTAGACCTTCTTGTCGTCGGCCGCGGCCGCGGTCTTGACCGAGGGCTGGATCTCGACGACGTACTGGTCATCGGACTGGTACGCGAGCTGCTGGAAATCGCCGCTGGCATTCAGCACGATGCGCGTGTCGTTGCCGGTGCGCAGCGCGTCGAAGCCGCTGACCGGCGTGCCGAAGTCCTGCGTGTCGTAGCGGCGCGCGAGCTTCTTCGGCAGCGCCGCGTCGGTGAAGTTGACGACGATCTGCGATCCCTGTTGCGTCAGGTTGATCGGCGTGCGCGGATCGGACAGGCGCACGATCAGGCGCCCGACGCCGCCGTCGCCACGACGGAAATCGATGCTGCGGATCTCGCGCGCGCCACTGGCGGCGGCAGCGCCCGAATCGCCGGCCGCGGCGGGAGCGGCGGCGGCCGCCGCGACTTCACCCGGCGAGCCGGCGCCGACGGTGACGATCAGGTCGTTGCCCGAGACGCGCGTCGTGTAGGGCTGCAGCGCGTCGAGGTTCAGCACGATGCGCGTGCGGCCATTGGCCTCGGCGGCCAGCACGGTGTCGACGCCGGCCGAGGCCACGTCGATGCGATGCGAAGCCAGCGCCAGCGA
Organism: Pseudomonadota bacterium; assembly: GCA_018241455.1. Lineage (GTDB taxonomy): Bacteria > Pseudomonadota > Gammaproteobacteria > Steroidobacterales > Steroidobacteraceae > FEN-1191. The sequence goes on from JAFEDW010000144.1 coordinate 946, forward strand.
TACGCCGGGCAGGTCGAGCGAGATGCGTGCCGGCTTGTCGATCGTGAAGCTCATCGGCTCGGGCGCGGGACCGGTCAGGTGCATCGTCAGCTGCACTTGCTTGCCGCCGCCGATGGTCTGCACGTCGATCGACTGCAGCGAATTGGCGCTGGCCGGGGCGTCGGCCGCCTGGGCACCCTGCATGACGAACGTGGCGGCCAGGCAGGCCAATGCCAGCCCCAGGGCGCTACGCAGGTGTTGGAAGGCGGTTGCTCGGTTCATTCGCTTGCTCTCCATTCCGATCACTCGTTCAGGGCCAGGGCCGCGGGACGTTCGATGTATCCGCCCAGGCCATCGGGAACGAGTTCCGTCAAACTGATCTTGTTAGGCGCGATTTCGGTGATGCGGCCGTCGTTCTGGCCGAGATGATTGCCCACCAGCACGCGCTGCACGCGGCCGTCGGCTACCTGCACCAGGCCGTAGTCATGGCCGTTGAGCTTGAGCGTGCCCACCATCTTGAGCGTGTCGAGCGAGAACTGCTCGAGGAACTCGCGGTTGCGCGTCACTTCGGGACGCGGCCCGTTGGCGGCGCCGCGCGAACCGCCCGGCACGAACGGCGAACGCATCGACGAGCTCGAGTACACGTAGCTGTCGTAAGGCTTGATCTCCGGCAGCGGCTCGACGCGGCCGCCCGGCTCTTTCTTGGTCGCCTCGATGAAATTGTTCAGGTCGGCATCGCGCCCGGAACAGCCCGCGAGCACGCCACCGCACAGCGCCGCGATCGCCACGAACCGCCAGGTCTTGGAGTGATTCTGCTGCATCCGCTTAGCCCGCCGGCCGCCTGGCCGCCTGTTCGCTCTTGCGCCGATCGGCCTCGGCCTGCGCGACTTCCTCGTCGTCGAGGTAGCGATAGGTCTTGGCCGTCAGGTCCATCTGCAATTGGTCGAATGCGCCGCCGGTCTTGTTGGCCGGCGTGATCTTCACGTCGTGCAGCGTCACGATGCGCGGCAGCGCCGCGATGCCGCTGACGAAGGCGCCGAACTGGTGATAGCTGCCGGCGAAGCGGATCTTGATCGGCCGCTCGGCATAGAAGTCCTTGCGCACTTCGGTCTGCGGCTGGAACAGCTTCTGGTCGAGCGCGGCCGCGAGGCCGGTCTGCGAGATGTCGACCAGCAGGTTGTCGACCTCGGTCTTGCTCGGCAGCTGGCGCAGCATCGCGCCGAACGACTTCTCGATGTCCGCGAGCTGCTGCTTGTAGACCTCGAGGTTCGTGGCCTTGGCGTGCTTGGAACGGAATTCGTTGCGCAGCGACTGTTCCTGGTCCTGCAAGCCCTGCAGCTGCGGGTTCAGGTCGGTCCACACGAAGAAGTACGAGGCCAGGATCGTCAGCAGCACGAAGCACACGGCGACCGTGCCGGCGCGCACCGCGAACGGCCAACGGCCCGGGTCGCGCGGATCGAGTGCGCGCAGTTCTTCAATGAAGCTCATTGCCCACCCCCGGTGCGCGCTCCGTGCCTGGGCTTGGCTGCGATCGTGTCGTCATCGTCACCGCTGGTGGTCACCTGCGAGGCGTCGAGCACGAAACTGTTGCCGACCGTGTTGCCCGGCTTGCTCTCGACCACTTCGAGCTCGGGGTCCTTCATCCACTGCGAGGCCGAGATCGCGCGCATGAACGTCGACACGCGCGTCGACGACTGCGCCACGCCCTCGAACTTCAGCTTCTTGCCATCCTGCGTGAATGACGTGAGGTAGGTGCCGTCGGGCATGGTCTTGGTGATCTCGTCGAAAAGGTGCACGACTTCCGAGCGCGAGCGCTGCAGCTTCTCGATCACCTGCATGCGCGCGATGAAACGCTGCTTCTGCGACTCGAGGTCGTTGATCTGCTCGATCTGCCGGTCGACGATCTTGATCTCGACGCGCAGCCGGTCGTTGCGCGCTTCCTGCGAACTGATCATCGACTTGAACAGCAGGTAGCAGGCGAAGGCCACGACCAGCGCGCCGATCGCCGCGCCGCCGAGGGCCACGAAAAACGCCAGCTTGCGCTCTTTGCGCTGCTGCTCGCGCCAGGGCAATAGATTTATGCGTGGCATGTCAGTCGAAACTCCGCAGGGCCAGGCCGCAGGCCGTCAACAGGGCCGTGGCATCACGCTGCACCGCCTGCGCGCGCGCGCGCGAGGACAGCACCATCTGGCCCAGCGGGTCGCCCTTTTCGGCGCTGATGCCCACTCGGCTCTGGATCACGTCGGCGACACCCGGCACGTTGCCGCAGCCGCCGCAGATCAGGATCTTCTCCGGCTGCTCGCGCCCGCTGCCCGAGGCCAGGTAGAACTGCAGCGATCGGCTGATCTGCTGCGTCATGTCGTCGATGAACGGATCGAGCACTTCGGCCTGGTAGTTGCCGGGCAGGCCGCCTTCCTTCTTGGCGCGGCCGGCCTCTTCCATCGTCAGGCCGTAGGTGCGCATGATTTCCTCGGTGAGCAGCTGCCCGCCGAACGCGAAATCACGCGTGTAGATGATCTTGAGGTTGCGCAGCACGCTGAACGTGGTGCTGCTGGCGCCGAAGTCGGCGACCGCGATCGTGCGGTCGATGCCGCCGTCGGGCATCTGGTGCGTCATCAGCTTGCAGGCGTTCTCGAGCGCGAAGGCCTCGACGTCGACGATGCGCGCGTTCAGTCCGGCCGCAGCCACCGCCGCGCGGCGCTGCTCGACGTTGTCGGTGCGCGAAGCGACCAGCAGCACGTCGACCGACTCGTTGTCTTTCTCCGACGGGCCGAGCACTTCGAAGTCGTAGCTCACTTCGTCCATCGGGAAGGGGATGTACTGGTCGGCCTGCATCTCGACCTGCGCCTCGAGGTCCGCATCGCGCAGTCCCTTCGGCATCTGGATCACCTTGGTGATCGCCGCGTCGCCGCTGATCGCGATCGCGACTTCGCTGCTCGCCGCGCCCGAGCGTTTGACGGCGCGACGAATCGCTTCGCCGACCGCTTGCGGATCGACGATCGTCTTCTCGTTCATTGAATTGGCCGGCGTCGGCTCAGCCGCGTAGGATTCAACGCGGTAGTGGCCACCGGAACTGATCAGCTCGATCAGCTTGATCGAGGAGGTCGTTATATCCAACCCCAGCAACTGGCGGTTCTTACGCGAGAACAGGAACACGTTTTCCCTTCCTTATCAGTAAGATACACGCCACAGTGGCGAATTCATAGGAATGTGCGGACAAATATATATCAGCCGTCGGTTAAATTGAACGTGAGTCGTCTCACGGATTTAATTTTTGAGTCACCATAAACAAAATGCCCACCGCATGCTTAGCCCACAGCCACGCACTTCAGCATGGCGCACGTGCCGTACGCAACAGAGGGAGTGTGAATAGGTGAAGTCGCGCACTGTGCGTGTCCTGGCGGGCCTTGGCGCGATCGGCGCTGTGCTCTTGTTGGGCATAATCTATGCCTTTTTATCGGCTTATGTGTACTTGGCGCCGTCGCTCCCGAGTTCGGCGGGCATGCGCACCCTGCCGCTGCAGGTGCCGCTGCGCGTCTACACCCGCAACGGCGCGCTGATCAGCCAGATCGGCGAGCAGCGCCGCGTGCCGGTCAGCTACGACGAAATCCCCGAGCTGGTGCGCGACGCATTCCTGGCCGCCGAGGATGACCGCTTCTTCCAGCACGGCGGCATCGACTACTTCAGCGTGATTCGCTCGATCTACGTGGACCTGACCACCGGCGACTACTCGCAGGGCGCCAGCACGATCACGATGCAGACCGCGCGCAACATGTTCCTGACGCGCGACAAGAACGTCACGCGCAAGCTCCAGGAAATCTTCCTGACGCTGCGCATGGAGAAGAGCTTCACGAAGCAGGAGATCCTCGACACCTACCTGAACGTGATTTTCTTCGGCCAACGCGCCTACGGCGTCGCCGCGGCCGCCGAGGTCTACTTCGGCAAATCGCTGAACCAGCTGTCGGTCGCGGAGGCGGCGATGCTCGCCGGCCTCCCGCAGGCGCCGTCGCGCTACAACCCGGTCACCAGCCCGGAGCGCGCCGCCGAGCGGCGCCACTACGTGTTGCAGCGCATGCTCGCGCTCCACTTCATCGACGCGGACACCGCGCGGCGCGCGATGGCCGAGCAGATCAACGCGCGCGAGTACGCGCCGCTGTTCGATGTCGAGGCCCCGTACGTGGCCGAGATCGCCCGCCAGATCGTCGTCGCGCGCTTCGGCGAAGGCGCGATCAACGCCGGATATCGTGCGATCACGACGATCGATGGGCGCATCCAGACTGCCGCCAACCGCGCGCTGCGGCTCGGCCTGATCGAGTACGACCGCCGCCACGGCTACCGCGGCGCGGTGCGTCGCGTGCAGTTCGCCGCCGGCGCCGAGCCGCACGACATGGAAATGTTGCTGGCCGATCTCTCGCCGGTCGGCAACCTGCAGGCCGCGCTGGTCGTGTCGGTCGCGCCCGCGGCGGCGCGCGTCTA
>JAFEDW010000145.1 GCA_018241455.1 Pseudomonadota bacterium
GGATGATACCGGCAGCCGCGCGTTGCAGGTCGGCGCGCGCCGTGACGATGGCCGCGTTCTTGCCGCCCATTTCGGCGATACACGGTTTCGGGATCGGACCCGCGACCATGCTGCGCGCGATGTTCATGCCCACCGCGTGCGAACCGGTGAACGTGATGCCGGCAATGTCCGGATGCGCGACCAGCGCCGCGCCCGCCTCGGAGCCGTTGCCGTTGAGATAATTGAAGACACCGGGCGGCACGCCCGCATCGCGCAGGCAGTCGGCCAGCAGGCGCCCGGCCCACGGCGTGTCGGTCGCGCCCTTGAGCACGACCGTGTTGCCGGTCACGAGCGCGGCGGCCACCGGGCCGCCCGCCAGCGCAAACGGAAAATTGAACGGCGCGATGACCGCCCAGGGGCCATGCGGCTTCATGATCGAGCGATTGCGGCTGCGGTATCCCTTGACCGGATCGTCCGGCAGCACGTGATCGAAGCGCTGCTTTTCGAAATCATCGCAGTACAGCGCGAAGAAATCGGCGGTCTCCTGCACCTCGCCGAGCGCTTCGAGCCGGTTCTTGCCGACCTCGAGCGATACGGCGGCACTGATGTCGAAGACGCGCGCCGCGATCAGCGCCGAGACCTTGCGCAGCAAGGCGGTGCGCCCGGCGACGGCCATGCGGCGCCACGCCGGATAGGCGCGCTTCGCGGCGGCGACCGCCTGATTGACGTCTTCGACACCCGCCTCGGCGAAGCGTCCGAGCCGCATCGCGGTGTCGATCGGGCTGAATTTGTCGCGGCCGTGCGCCGCCGGGCGATCCTGTCCATCGATATACAGGCCATGATCGCGCGGCGCCGTCGCGCGCAACCGGGCCAACGCCGCTTCGAAGGACTCGTGCAGCGATTCCGGCGGCTCGAACATCGTCGAGTACGTGAGCTTGAACGCCATATGCACCATTTTGGCATAACTGGCGTCCGATCGCCGCGCCGGACGGCGCGGTCCCGGCCAGCAATCTTGTCAATGAGCTGGGTTGGGGTTCGAGGCCGACGCCGCGGTTGCCGGCGCCGTGCCGCCAGCGGGCGTCGCAGCCCCGGGCGCGGCCATTGGCGCCGCGGCGGTTGCATCGCCCACCGCATCGGCACCGGCATCCCGCGTGTCGGTCTGGCGCGCCGATTCCTCGGCCTGCTTCGTCATGACGATGATGCTGATGCGCCGGTTGATCGGATTGCGCGGATTCTTCTCGTCGAACAGCACCACCGACGACAGTCCGACCACGCGCGCAATCTTGTCCGCGTTGAGCCCGCCGGCTTCGAGCGCGCGGCGCGCCGAGTTGGCGCGATCGGCCGACAGGTCCCAGTTCGTGTAGCCGTTCTTGGCCATGTACGGCGTCGTGTCGGTGTGGCCCGACAGGCTGATGTGGTTCGGCACCGTGTTCAGGTAGCCCGTCAGCTCGCGCAGGATCGCAACCGTGTAATCCTTGAGCCGCGAGCTGCCGAGGTCGAACATCGGTCGATTCTGCGCATCGACGATCTGGATGCGCAGGCCCTCGGGCGTGATGTCGAGCAGCAGTTGGTCCTTGAACGGACGCAGCGTCTTGCTCTTGTCGATGGCGTTGCGCAGGTCCTGCAGCAGCGAGAGCAGCTGCTTGCGCTCCGCTTCGGCCGCGAGCCGCTTTGCCTCGTCGATGTCCAGCGGTTTCGGCAACGAGCCGGCGGACATGCCGGTCTCCTTCTTCAGCGCCGTCTTCGGCGCGTCCATGCCGCCGCCCATGTTGATCACCGAAGTGCTGGCGCCGCCCGGGCCGTTGATGCCCTTCGCCGCCTTGGTTGCCTGGCCGGCTTCCATGCTGGGATTCTTGAAGTACTCGAAGATCGCGGCGCGCTGCTCCTTGTTGACGGAAGTCACGAGCCACATGACGAGGAAGAAGGCCATCATCGCCGTCACGAAGTCGGCATACGCGACCTTCCACGCACCGCCATGATGACCGCCGCCGCCGCTCTTGCGGCGCTTGACGATGACGATCGGACGCGTGGCCTTGTCGCTCACGCCGCCGCCGCCGTCGCTTCTTTCTTGCGGCCCTTGAGATGGTTCTCGAGGTCGGCGAATTTCGGCCGCACTTCCGCGAACAGCAGCTTGCGCGCGAATTCGATCGCCACCGGCGGCGCATAGCCGCGCACGCTGGCCACGAGCGCCATCTTCACGACCTCAAAGGCCTTGCCTTCCTCGTGCACGCGATGCTCCATCGCCGCCGCCGTGGGGCCGACGAAGCCGTAGGACACCAGGATGCCGAGGAAGGTGCCGACCAGCGCCGAGGCGACCTTGTGGCCGATCGTCGCGGTGTCGGCGCCGTCGATCGCGCCCATCGTGTTCACGATGCCGAGCACCGCGGCGACGATGCCGAAGCCGGGCAAGGCATCCGCCACGCGCTGCACGGCGTGCGCGGGTTCGGCCGATTCCTTGTGGTGGTTCTCGAGTTCGTACTCGAGCAGCGATTCGAGCTCGTGCGGATCGAGGTTGCCACCGACCATCAGGCGCAGGCAGTCGGTCGTGAACTCGATGAAGTGATGGTCGGCGAGGATGCGCGGATATTCGCTGAACAGCTTGCTCTTCTCCGGCGCCTCGAGGTCGGCCTCGATCGCCAGCATGCCCGACTTGCGGATCTTGACCAGGATGTCGTACAGCAGCTTCAGGATGTCGACATAGTCGGCGCGGCGGTAGCGCGGCGCCTTGAGCAGCGTGACCGCGTTGGCGAATGCCTGCTTGACGACCTTTAATGGATTGCTGATCACGAAGGCGCCGAAGGCGGCGCCGACGATCACGAGGATTTCGGTCGGATGCCACAGCGCCAGCAGCTTGCCTTCCTCGAGCACGAAGCCCCCGAGGACGGAGCCGATCACGATCAGGGTGCCTACGATTTGCAGCATGGGTTGGCGGCGTTACCAGATTGCAGAGTGTGCAACGCTGGATATCGGCCCCAGGCGCGCGATCTTGACCGCGCCGGAAAGGTGCGTGGGCGACGGAGAATCGCCGCCGAACTGTGAATCAGTTCACGCCCGGCTCAAGCCCGGCGGCGGGTCTTGCGCGCCGTGGCGCCCTTCGTGGCCTTGCCCGGCCGGCGCGCCGGCGTGCGTGGCAGGTTGCGGCTCAGATGCAGCAGGTACTGGCGGAAAGTGTGGCTCAGGTCGGGGTGCGCCAGCGCATGCTCGACCGTGGCCTGCAGGTAGCCGAGCTTGCTGCCGCAGTCGAAGCGCTTGCCGGCGAACCGGTGCGCATAGACGGCTTCGCGGTGCAGCAGCCGCGCGATGCCGTCAGTGAGCTGGATTTCGCCGCCAGCGCCGCGGCCTACCTGCCGCAGCTGGTCGAAGATGCCCGCTGTCAGCACGTAGCGGCCCACGACCGCGAGCGTGGATGGCGCCACGGCGGGCTTGGGCTTCTCGACGATGCTGCGCATGCGGCTGATCGGTGCGCGCGACGACTCGACTTCGACGATGCCGTACTTGTCGGTGTCACGACGCGGTATTTCTTCGACGCCGAGCACGCTGCCGCGGTGGAAGGCGTAGGTCGCCGCCATCTGCTTGAGACAAGGCACTTCGGCGTCGATCAGGTCGTCGGCCAGATGCACGAAAAAGGGCTCTCGCCCGACCGCGGCCTCGGCGCAGAGCACCGCATGCCCCAGGCCCAATGGCGCGGGCTGGCGGATGTAGATGCAGGTCGCATAGGAAGGCAGCACGCTGCGCATCTGCCGCACGAGCTCGCTCTTGCCCTGCGACTCGAGCAGTTTCTCGAGCTCCGGGTCGGAATCGAAGTGGTCTTCGATCGCGCGCTTGGAAGCGCCGGTGATGAACACCAGCCGCTCGGCGCCAGCCGCCAATGCCTCTTCGACTGCATACTGGATCAGCGGCTTGTCGACGACCGGCAACATCTCCTTGGGGCTGGCCTTGGTCGCCGGCAGGAAGCGCGTACCGCGGCCGGCGACGGGAAATACGGCGGTCCTGATCTCGGACTTCATAAGGGGTACCTGCAGCGGCAGTGGCAACCGAATGGCACATTATAGGTCGCGCACCGCTTTGCGCTTTGGGCGCTAGCGCACGCCCGGCGGCATCAATGGCCGCCGGGCGCGCGGATTCAGGCCGGGGGCTCAGCGACGTGGTGCCGGCTTGGGGGCCGGGCGGGCCGCCGTCGCTGCGGCCGGCGCTGCCTGGCCGATGCGCAGGTCGGCGCGATTGCGGTCGATCAATTTCTGACTGATGCCCTTGACTTGCGCCAGTTCGTCGACGGTGCGGAAGGCGCCGTGCTTCTGGCGGTACTCGACGATCGCCTGCGCCTTGACCGCACCGATACCCTTGAGCTCTTGCGCCAGCGTCGCGGCGTCGGCCGCGTTGATGTTGACGGGCCCGGACCATGCGGCGTTCAGGCCCGTGGCCAGCAGCGCGACGATCGACAACAGTGAACGATGGACATTCATGGGCGCCTCCTGAAATACATTTGCACCGGGGAGTTCGTGAACCCGGCCAGATTAGGAGGCGTACGAGCGCTTCGCGAGCGTCGAAACGCGTGCAATCAACTGGATATGGACAATGCGCTAGTCACGGATCGGGCGGTGCGTGCCCTCGTTGACGCGCTCGCGCAGGTCTTTCCCCGGCTTGAAGTGCGGCACGTACTTGCCATCGAGCGCCACCGCTTCGCCGGTCTTCGGGTTGCGGCCCTGGCGCGGCGGGCGGAAATGCAGCGAGAAACTGCCGAAGCCGCGGATCTCGATCCGATCGCCCTGCGCCAGCGCGTCGCTCATGATCTCGAGCATCTGCTTGAGCGCCAGTTCGACGTCCTTGGCCGGCAGGTGCTTCTGCTTGGTCGTGATGATCTCGATCAATTCGGATTTGGTCATGCCAGGCCCCGCCTCACTGGATCGACGCCCGTGGCCGCACATCGGCTGCGGCCACGGGCGCTGCTCTTAGCGCCCTTATGATGGTCTAGTCGCGTTCCGGCGCGTTGATCTGTTCCTTGAACAGGTCGCCCAGGCTGGTGCCCGACGAGGGCTGCTCGGAGCGGTAGTTCTGCACCGCCTCGGCCTCCTCGTGCACTTCCTTGGCCTTGATCGACAGCGAGATCGATCGTGTCTTGCGATCGACGCCGACGAACTTCGCCTCGATCTCATCGCCGACCTTCAGCACCTGGCGCGCATCCTCGATGCGGTCGCGCCCGAGTTCCGAGGCGCGCAGCTGGCCCTCGATGCCGTTGCCGAGGTCGATGATCGCGCCACGCGCGTCGACTTCGCGCACCGTGCCCTTGACGACGCTCCCTTTCGGGTTGTCGGTGATGTAGCCGGAGAACGGATCCTTCGCGAGCTGCTTGATGCCGAGCGAGATGCGCTCGCGCTCCGGATCGATCGCCAGCACCATTGCCTCGACCTGCTGGCCCTTCT
>JAFEDW010000146.1 GCA_018241455.1 Pseudomonadota bacterium
CAATTGACCGCGCCTGCCCGGCGGTGAACACCTTGGCAAGCTCCCGGGCATGCACCGGACGAATCACCTCATCTGCAGTCCCTAGCATGACCAGCACGGGACAGGAAATCGAGCGCGCAAATCGCGTTGACTCGTAGCGGTCCTTGAGGATCCATTCCACCGGGAAATAGCGAACAGCGCGCCGTGCGACCGCCACCAGCGAATCAAACGGCGTCACGAGCACCAGTCGCGACACCGGCCGCGAGGCTGCCAGCTGCACCGCGACCCCGCTCCCCAGACTCCGACCCAGCACCGCGATATCGCGGTACGTCTTCGCCAGATGATCAAATACGGCTCGCGCATCCGCAACGAGTGAACCCTCGGAGGGCGTACCGGAACTGCCGCCATACGACCGATAGTTCACGAACACCAGTGTCCGATCGGGTATCGAGTCCGCAAATTCGGGCGCGCTCGCGGCCACGGCCTCACCGTTCCCACCAAAGTACATGAGCACCTTGGCTCCTGGCCGCCGCAGCACCTGCAATCTCAGCACCGCGCGCAAATAGGACCAAGGCGCTCATGGCTGCCGATACCTCGCTGGTGCGCGATGTGGAAGTCCCACCATACCTTCTCGACACCAAATCAATTCCGCTGCGGTCCCTGCTACTCTATACATGGTGCCCGTTTCCCGCCGCCTGTCCTGTTTCCTGTCCTTGCTCCGAGCGCCTTCCGGTCCGCTCGTATTCAACCCCTGGATCGACCACGAGCCCACCACCGACGTCTCCAGATCCGCCCCGCGCGATCGCCTCGAGCGGCTGCACGCCCATCTCAACTGCATACCAAGGTTCCTGCTCATCGGCGAAGCGCCAGGCTACCAGGGCTGCAAAGTCTCAGGAGTTCCCTTCACGAGCGAACGCTTGCTGCTCGCTGGTCGGATACCACGATTGACCCAACCAACGGCACGCCTGTCCACCCGCCACATCCCCTGGAGCGAACCTTCGGCGACCATTGTCTGGAGCACGCTGCACGAGCTCGGCATTGCCGACTCGACCATACTCTGGAACGCCTACCCCTGGCACCCGCACAAACCAGGGCGCCCGCAATCCAATCGCACACCAACGCCCGCCGAACGGGCTGCCGGCCTTCCCGTATTGAAGGTGTTCCTTGCCGCCTTTCCGGAAGCGCGAGTCTTCGCCCTCGGCCGCCATGCAGAATCCGCGCTCATGCAACTGCGGGAGTCGGTTACCGTGCTTCGCCACCCGGCCATGGGCGGCGCCGCCAATTTCCGCCAGCAGTTGCGCCGCTCCCTCACGCCGCCGCGCCGGCCAATGAATCGGCCATCTGGTAACTGACGCCTTGCGGCGTTCAGCCAAATTACACTGTCTTCATATTCTTGACTCGGCGGCGAGCCACCTGTCACAGTCCAAAAAAAAGCCGGAAACCGGCAGTTCTGGGGGAGTCACATGCGAAGCACCAAACCAGCAGTATGGTCGCTGATCCTTGCCGCTGTGCTCGTGCAAGGTTGCGTCAGCACCAAGACCGTCCCCCTGGATTCCGAGAAATCCACGGCCATTCAGTCCAAATCCATCGTCCTCGCTGTTCGTCCGATGCCCAGCTTCGCGTTCATGACGCCCGGCAAGGCCGCGCTCGGCGGAATGTTCGGCGCAATAGGCGGTGCCGCGGCCGGAGCGTCTATGGCCTCTGAAGGGGAGAATATTATCCGATCCGACAAGATCGAGGACCCGGCACTAGTGGTAGGCAAGGCGGTGCTCGACATGTTTGCGGCACGTGACCACTTGACCGTTGAGGACGCCCACGGCGTGCTGACGCAAGGACAGAAACCGGAAGAGATCATCAAACCCTATCCGGGTGTCAATATGGTGCTGGACATTGAAACCGTGAACTGGACTGCCATGTACTTTCCGATGAATTGGAGTCACTACGGTGTGATGTACAGTATCAAGGCCACGCTAATTGACGCGGCGACCGCCAAGCCGGTGGCCGAGGCATTCTGTGCAGCGCGCCCGAAGAAGACTGACCAGTCCCCGACCAAGGCCGAGTTGTTGGCCGATGGCGGCGCACGACTCAAGGCAATGAGCGCCGAAGCAGCGGACCACTGCCGCGAAGAACTTGAAACCAAGTTATTTGGTTCGGCTCATTGATCATCAAATTGCGTAGCGCGATTCACGCCGTCCGCGACAAGATGAATTTCTAGCGCAAGGGCACGAGGCTCACCACTTCCCCTGGTGACGATCTACCGATTCGATACCCACGGCACCCGCGCACTCGCGCGCTGCCGGTCAATCGATTGTGGCAACTCTCCCACATACGCGCTCTGTGGCTGCGTTGAATCAGTCCAGATTACCCAGAGATCCCGATTCAAGCGAGGACGGGGGCTCCGGTGCGTCGCCCGCCCCGTCAGGCTAACAACTCTTTCAGCAGCGGCCACGCAAACGCCGGGCCCGGATCGCTCTTGCGGTCCGGCGCGATGTCGCTGTGGCCGACGACGCGCTCGCGGGCGAGCGTCGGGTACGCCTCGCACAGCGCGCTGATCAGGCCCGCGAGCGCCTGGTATTGCGCCGCTTCGTAGGCACCGTCGTCGGTGCCTTCCATCTCGATACCGATCGAGAAATCGTTGCAGCACGGGCGACCCTGCCAGTTCGATGGGCCGGCGTGCCAGGCGCGCTGGCCGAACGGGACGAACTGGACCACCTCGCCGTTGCGGCGCACCAGCAGGTGCGATGACACGCGCATGGCCGCGATCGCGGTGAAATACGGGTGCGCGGTAGCGTCGAGGCAACCGGTGAACAGCTGCTCGATGTACGGTCCGCCGAATTCGCCGGGCGGCAGGCTGATGCCGTGCACGACGATCAATTCCGGCTTCATGCCGGGCGGACGTTCATCGAAATGCGGCGAGAGGACCTGCCGCGCCTCGCGCAGCAGACCGGTAGCCCCGTCGATGGAAAAACCGGACTGCATGGGGCTGCATGATGCCAAAATGCGGGGCCAATGCGTACCACCCGCATTTATGTCGAACTGGAGCTGCACACCGGCGCCGAGGTGCTGCTGCCGACCGCCGCCTCGACGCACCTGCTGCGCGTATTGCGGCTCAAGCCCGGCGCGGCGCTGACGCTGTTCAACGGCCAGGGCGGCGAGTATGCGGCCGAACTGGCAAGCGCCGACCGATCGGGCGCAAGGGTGCGGGTCGGGGCGGCCAGCGGCGTGGAGCGCGAATCGCCGCTCCATATCACGCTGCTGCAGGGCGTGGCGCGAGGCGAACGCATGGATTTCATCGTGCAGAAGGCGACGGAACTCGGCGTGCAGCGAATCGCGCCGCTGTCGTGCGAATTCAGCGTCGTGCGGCTCGATGCCGCCGCGCTCCGCCGCCGCGTCGAGCACTGGCGCGGCGTGGCCATCGCGGCCTGCGAGCAATGCGGCCGCAACCGGCTGCCGCGGGTCGAGTCGGTCACGCCGCTGGAGGAGGCTTGCGGGAGCGGCGCTGCCGATGCGCTGAAGCTGGTGCTCGTGCCGCAAGCGCCGGCCACGCTCAAGACGCTCTCGACGGAGCCGCGGCCGGTCGTGCTGCTGATCGGACCGGAAGGGGGTTTGAGCGGTCGCGAGCAATTGCTCGCGCAGCGCCACGGTTTCCAGGCCTGCCGGCTCGGCCCGCGCATCCTGCGCACCGAGACGGCGCCGCTGGCGGCGCTTGCCGCGCTGCAGGCGCTGGCCGGCGACCTGGCGAGCTGACATGCAGCGCCTGTTGCCGTGCTTGGGGTGGTGCCTGTTGCTTTGCGCACCCTTGCAGCCCACGCGGGCGCAGGCCGACGCGCCGTTCGCGACGCTCTCCACGGTGGATGCCGCCGAGATCGCCGGCCGGCCGGTGGCGCTCGATGCACAGGGCAAGCTGCTGCCGTGGCCGCAACCTGACAACACCGGCTATTCCTACGCGGCGCACTTCCTGTCGCAGTGGAGCATCCTGCAGGATGCGCTGCAGCGCCAGCGCCTGCCGTATTTCTACTGCTGCGTCGACTTCGACCGCAATAGCTTCGAACTCGTGCCGGACCAGAAGTGGGCCAACTCCACCGCCTACCTGCGCGGCATGCTGGAAGGCTTCGTCGAGCGGCTGTATCCGTACACCGGCGATCGGCGCACGCTGCAAATCTTGCGCGAATTCGTCGACTACGAGATGGAACACGGACTGACGCCCGACGGTTATGCCTGGTCGCGCGTTCCCTACCCCTCGGCGGATCCGGGCGCGGCCGACTACCGCGGCTGGAGCGCGCACGGCACCGACTACGTCGAACCGCACCTCGTCGGCGAGGACGGCTACGCCTACGTGCGACTGTACGAAATGAGCGGCGAAGAGAAGTACCTGCGCGCCGCGATCCACTTCGCCGATGAGCTGGTGCGAAACTATCACGCCGGCGATGCGCAGCGCTCGCCGTGGCCGGTGCGCTGCTACGCGCACGACGGCCGCGTCGAGGGCGCCGGCATGGGGCCGTATTCCGCCAATGTGCTCGGTCCTATTTCGCTGTTCGATGAATTACTGCGTCTCGGCAAGGGCGACCTGCCCGGTTATCGGCGCGTGCGCGCCGCAGCGTGGCGCTGGCTCGAGCAGTATCCGCTCAGGAACAACGTGTGGGTCGGTTATTTCGAGGATGTGGCGCCCAGCTTCGGCAACATGAACAGCGTGATTCCGCTGGAACTGGCGCGCTACGTGCTGCTGCATCCGGACAAGGACGCGCACTGGCGCGAGCACGCGCTGGCGCTGATCGAGTGGGTGAAGAGCACGCCGAAGTGGCCGAAGTACCTGGTGCATGGGGCAACGGTCACCACCGAACAGGGCGATGGCACGCTGTTCTGCTGCAACAAGCCGAACGAGTGCTGCGAGAGCCACACTTCGCGGCTCGCGGCGGTCGAAGCACTGTACTACTCGCGCACGCGCGACCCGCGTTATCGCGAGGCGGCGTTCCGCTCGTTCAACTGGGTGACCTATTTCCAGGGCCTGCCCGGCCGCGCGCACGCACCGTTCAGCGACCAATGGTGGTTTACCGATGAATTCACCGACGGTCCGCGCCGGCTGATGGACGCGTTCTGGGCCGTGCCTGAATGGGCGCCCGACGATGAATCGCACCTGCTCGGCTCGGCCTCGGTGGTCAAGGCAATTACCTATGCCAAGGACAAGATCAGCTACTCGACCTTCGACGCGGCATCGGACGACGTGCTGCGGCTGGACTTCGACCCCGACACGATCACCGCCGGCGGCCATCCACTCGAGCAGCGCACCGAACCGATGCGCGGCGAAGGCTACAGCTACAACCGCGCCACGCGCGTGCTGCGCATCCATCATCGGCGTTCGGGCGACATCGTCATCGAGGGGAGCGGCGGACA
>JAFEDW010000147.1 GCA_018241455.1 Pseudomonadota bacterium
GGGCATCAAGCAAAAGGTCGCCGAGATGAAACCGGGCCTGCCCGACACGATCGAGATCGCGCCGGTCGGCGACCAGTCGTTGTTCGTCAGCGCCGCGATCGGCGCCGTGGCGAAGGAAGGCGTGATCGCCGCGGCGTTGACCAGCCTGATGATCCTGCTGTTCCTCGGCAGCTGGCGTTCGACAGTGATCATCGCGATCTCGATCCCGCTGTCGGTGCTCGGCGCGATCGCGCTGCTCGCGGCCTTCGGCGAAACGCTGAACATCATGACGCTCGGCGGCCTGGCGCTCGCGGTCGGCATCCTCGTGGATGATGCGACCGTGACGATCGAGAACATCAACTGGCACCTCGAGCACGGCAAGGACGTCCAGACCGCGATCCTCGACGGCGCGGCGCAGATCGTCACGCCCGCCTTCGTTTCGCTGCTGTGCATCTGCATCGTGTTCGTGCCGATGTTCTTCCTCGACGGCATCGCGCGTTTCCTGTTCGTGCCGATGGCCGAAGCGGTGATGTTCGCCATGACCTGCTCGTTCATCCTGTCGCGCACGCTGGTGCCGACGATGGCGAATTATCTTTTGCAGCCGCATGCCGCGCACGACCCGCTCGCCGATGCAACCGCAGCCGAAACTGCCGTGCTGCATCCGCTGGCGCGCTTCCAGCGCCGGTTCGGCGCACGCTTCGAGCGCATCCGCCGCGGCTACCGTGAGTTGTTGCAGCTCGCCCTTGCCCGTCGCCGCGCATTTGTGATCGGATTCACCAGCTGCGTAGTCGCCTCGTACCTGCTGCTGCCGCTGCTCGGCCGCAACTTCTTCCCCAGCGTCGATGCCGGCCAGATCCTGATGCACGTGCGCGCACCGGTCGGGACGCGCGTCGAAGAGACGGCCAACCGGCTCGCCGCGGTCGAGCAGGCGGTACGCGAGGTCATCCCGCCGCGCGACCTCGCCACGCTGGCCGACAACATCGGCATGCCGATCAGCAGCATCAACATGACCTACAACAACACCGGGCTCATCGGCTCGCAGGATGGCGACGTGCAGATCGCGCTGCGCGCAGGCCACCGGCCTACCGAGCAATACGTGCGCGCCTTGCGCGAGGAACTGCCGCGCCGCTTCCCGGGCACGACCTTCTCGTTCCTGCCCGCCGACATCGTCAGCCAGATCCTGAACTTCGGCTCGCCCGCGCCGATCAACCTGCAGGTGCGCGGCCCGAACGTCGCCGCCAGCTTCGCGTATGCCAACCAGCTGCTGGAGAAGATCCGCCACGTGCCCGGCATCGCCGATGCACGCATCCAGCAGTCACGGCGGCAACCGGCGTTCCGTGTCGACGTCGACCGCACGCGCGCGCAGTTCGCCGGCGTCAGCGAGCGCGACGTCACCAACAGCCTGGTGGTTGACCTGGCCGGCTCGAGCCAGGTCGCGCCGACCTTCTGGCTGAATCCGCAGAACGGCGTGTCGTACTCGATCGTGATGCAGACGCCGCAATACCAGGTGGATTCGCTCAGCGACCTGCGCAACCTGCCGGTCACGCCGTCCGGCGCCGGCGCGCCGCAGGTGCTCGGCGGGCTCGCCGACATCCACCGCGCGGCCGGGAATTCGGTCGTCTCGCAATACGACATCCAGACAATGGTGCAGATCTACGCGACCACGCAGGGACGCGACCTCGGCGCCGTCGCCGCCGACGTGCAGAGAATAGTCGATGCAGCCAAGCCCGACCTGCCCAAGGCGGGCAAGGTGCTCATGCTCGGCCAGGTGCGGACGATGAACGATTCATTCTCCGGGCTGCTGTACGGGCTGGCGGGCGCGATCGTGCTGATCTACCTGCTGATCGTCGTGAACTTCCAGTCGTGGAGCGATCCGTTCGTCATCATTACCGCGCTCCCGGCCGCGCTGGCGGGCATCGTGTGGATCCTGTTCGCGACGCATACGACGCTGTCGGTGCCGGCGCTCACCGGCGCGATCATGTGCATGGGTGTCGCCACCGCGAACAGCGTGCTGGTGGTGAGCTTCGCGCGCGAGAAGCTCGACGAGCTCGGCGACGCGACCGCCGCGGCGCTCGAAGCCGGCTTCGTGCGTTTCCGCCCCGTGCTGATGACGGCGCTGGCGATGATCATCGGCATGACGCCGATGGCGCTCGGCCTCGGCGAGGGCGGCGAACAGAACGCGCCACTCGGCCGCGCGGTGATCGGCGGACTGGTGTTCGCAACCGTCGCCACCGTGTTCTTCGTGCCCGTCGTCTTCAGCATCATCCACCGGCACTATCACCGCAAGGCGTCGCCGGCCGCGTTTCCCGGAGAATCCCATGTCCCCGCCTGAACCCGACGCATCCACCTTCGCCTCCCGCCGCGGACTGCGCACCGCCGCGATCCTCGGTGCGATCGCGGCGCTTGCCATTGTCGTGGCCGGCATCACCGCGCGCGCCATCGAGAGCTCGCGGCTGCGCACGTGGACCGAGGCGCAGGCACTGCCGATCGTCGCGGCGTCGACGCCCCGCAACGATTCCGGCGCCGCGGGGCTCGAGCTGCCCGGCCGCATCGAAGCCTATGCCAGCGCGCCGATCTATGCGCGCGTCAGCGGATACCTCAAGAGCTGGAAGAAGGACATCGGCGCGCACGTCAAGGCCGGCGAGCTGCTGGCCGAAATCGAAACGCCTGACCTGGACCAGCAATTGCTCCAGGCCCGCGCCGCGTTCGCCAGTGCACAGGCCAATGTCGCGCTCGCGCAGACGACCGCCACGCGCTGGACGTCGCTGCTCGCATCGGGTTCGGTCGCGAAGCAGGACGTGGACGAGAAAGTCAGCGACCTCGCCGCCAAGCAGGCGATGGTCAGGGCCGCGCAGGCGAACGTCGACCTGCTCGTCGCGACCAAGGGCTTTGCCCGCATCGTCGCGCCGTTCGATGGCACCGTGACCGCCCGCAATACCGATGTCGGCGCGTTGATCAACGCCGGTGGTGGCAATGCCCCGCAGCTGTTCGTCGTGTCGAACACGCGCACCGTGCGCGTGTACGTGAACGTGCCGCAAAGCCAGGTGCCGATGGTGCCGCCCGGCACGAAGGCGACGCTCACCGTACCCGAGCATGCGGACAAGGCCTACGCCGGCACGGTCGTCTCATCGGCCCAGGCGGTCAACGCGGCATCCGGCACGACGCTGATGCAGCTGTCCGTCGACAACGCGGCCGGCGAGCTCATGCCCGGCAGTTTCGCGAACGTGCGCCTGCAATTGCCGGCCCCGGTGCGCGCGCTCAGCGTGCCGGCCAGCGCGCTCATCTTCGATGCACGCGGCCTGTTCGTCGCCACGGTCGATGCCAACCAGCGAGTGAAGTTGAAGGCGATCACGATCGCGCGCGACCTCGGCAAGTTCATCGAGGTTGGATCGGGTCTCGATGCGACCGATCGCGTCATCGAAAGCCCGCCCGACGGCATCAGCGATGGCACGCAAGTGACGGTTGCCGACAATCCGAAAGCGGGCGCCGCGGCGACGGCCAGGTAGCGCCGCGCGGCGCGGCGTGTTGCGCCGTCAGCGCCTGGGACGCTTCACGGCCCGCACCTTGCCGCTGTTCCCGCCGCCACAGAAGAAGCGGTCGCGGCCGTCGGACTCGAGACCCGAGACCATGACGCCGGCGGGCAGGTCGAGCTGCTCGCGCACCTCGCCGGTCCGCGGATCGATGCGCCGCAGCTCGCTCGCCTCGCCTTCCCAGGTGCCGTGCCACAGTTCGTCCTCGACCCAGGTCACGCCCGTGACATGACGGTTGGATTCGATCGTGCGCAGCACCGCGCCCGTTTCCGGATCGATCTGATGGATCTTGCGCCCGGTGTATTGGCCGACCCACAGCGTACCTTCGGCCCACGCGAGGCCAGAGTCGCCGCCGCCACCCGGCGCGGGAATCGTGGCCAGCACCGCGCCGCTCTCCGGATCGAGCTTGCGGATCTGGCCATCCGCAATCTGGTACAGATGCCGGCCGTCGAACGCGGTGCCCGCTTTCGCGGCGATGTCCAGCGTGCGCTGCACGTCACCGCTGTCGGGATCGAAAGCCATCAACACCTCGCCGGTCGCCATCCAGGCATTACGCCCGTCGAAGGACACTCCCCCGACGTTCTTGCAGCCGGGGAATGGCCCGTACTCGCGGATGATCTCGGCTTTCGCTTTGCGCATGTGCAAATCCTAGGCGATCGGCAATGCCGATGGGAGTAACAAGCTCGTCGTGAATGCGGGCAGCTGTCGAACCGTCCAGCGGCGGGCGCGGCCATGACCCAGGAATTGCACCTTGCCGGCTGCGGCGAGAGACTCGAGCGAACGCTGGATCGTACGCTGGCTGGTGCCCAATGCCAGCGCAAGGGCTGAGGTCGACCACGACTCACCATCGCCGAGCAGTGCCAGCACCGCGGCGTCATCCTCCTCGCTCGGCAGCGCGAGCACGGCCACATCGGCAACGCCACGCGGCACGAGCTGGAACCCTTCCGCCGTGGCGTCGATGCCCGCCAGCGACTGCAGCAGGCGGCGCAGCCGGCCGATCTCCACGCGCAAACGCACGCGCAGCGACTCGTCCACCCGCTTCTGCCGGAACGCCTGCGCGATGAGTGCGCCGCGCCCCAGGGCGTCGGGCCACGCTTCCGCGAGTGCGCGAGCCAGCGCAAACAGCACTGGCCGCGTTGCCAGCGAGACGACGGCGCCACTGCTGCGCACGCACAGCCGGCAGGCGTCGATGACCAAGGCTTCGGACGCCAGCAGCGTCTCGACCTCGTCGCATGGCAGCGTCCGCACCGACCCGTGCGCAATCAGCCGCGCCGCCGGTGCATTCAGCGCGCGCAACGCCGTCTCGACCTCCGCCATCAGCGCGGGGATCCGCGCGTGGATCGCTGCGTCGGTCGCCCGCGCCAGCGCGGCGCGCGCCGCGCGTATGTGCAGGCGCCGGGTTGCGATGCCGGCGGCCACCAGTTCGTGCACCGTGCGCAAGGCGGGCGACAGCCGCGATGCATCAAGTCGGCGCAGCGTGCTCTCGGCTTCATCGATGCGGCCAATCAGCAACAGCCGCCGTGCCTGCAGCAGCCGTGCGTAGGCGGCGTTGGCCAGGTCACCGCGCGCTTCGAGCACGGCGCGTGCGGCATCGATTGCCTTGGCGGGCCAAGCCAGATCGCGCGCGGCGAGCGCCGCCTCCGCCTCGGCGACCTGGCATCGGGCGCGCGCCACGGCATTGCGCGGGCCGAAACCGCGCGCTGCGCCGCGAAGCAACGCGCGTGCCCGCTTGAAGTCCCCAAGCTGCGCCATCGAGATTCCGCGCAGTGCGAGCGCTGGCGCGTCCCGCCGCAGCGCGACGCGCTTCAGGGCGCCGATGGGATCTCCCGCGGCGAGCGAGCGCGCCGCGGC
>JAFEDW010000148.1 GCA_018241455.1 Pseudomonadota bacterium
TCGCCGAACATTTCATCGTTGACGTCGGCATGCGCATCGACGTGCACCAGCCCGACCGGCCCGTACCTGCGCCGCATGGCGCGCAGGATCGGCAGCACGATGGTGTGGTCGCCGCCCATCGTCAGCGGAACACACTGGTTGGCAATGATCTGGTCGTACGCGCCCTCGATGATCGCGATCGATTTCTGCAGGTTGAAGGTGTTGATCGCGACATCGCCGATGTCGCCGACGCGCAGCGAATCGAACGGCCGCGCGCGCGTCGCCATCTGGTAGGGGCGGATCAACACCGAGTTCTGCCGGATGTCGCGCGGCCCGAAGCGCGCGCCCGCGCGGAGCGAAGTGCCGATGTCGAGCGGCACGCCGACGAAGCAGGCATCGAGCCCGGCCGCCGTTTCGAATTGCGGCAACCGCATCATCGTCGCGGGTCCGGCAAAGCGCGGCATCTGGTTGCCGCCGAGCGGCTGGGGATTCGTGGTCGCCATGTCGTTCCTCGCTGCGCCGCACCGGGCGCGGCCTGGTCAGCCGCAATCTTAGAGCTTTTCCGCGGTGCCGGACTGTATTGCGGAGCGGCACCGAACTATGATGCGGGCACTCGCCTTGCCTCAAGGAACAAGCCGCCATGCCAAACATGCACTATCGCTGGTTTGCCGCCGCCCTTGCCTTGGTTTCGATGACGACCTTCGCCGCCGACAGCCCGAAGCTCGATGTCCGGCTCGGCTTGTGGGAGACCACGACGACCGTCTCGCACAACGGCACACCTGGCATGCCGGATATGGCCGCAGCGGCAGCCATGCCGCCGGGGGCGAGCCAACGCATGGCCGAGGCCATGCAGAGCATGTCGCCCGAGCAGCGCGCGCAGATGGCGGCCGCGATGTCGCGCATGAACCAGAATCGCGGCGGTCCGCATGAGCACAAGTACAAGAGCTGCATGACCGCCGACAAGATGCGTCGCGACGGCTTCTTCAACGACAAGGACATGCGCGGCCACTGCACGCACACGGTGATCGAGAACACCGCCCACAGCACGGTGGTCAGCTTCGAATGTGCCGAGGAAGGCGCGACCAGCAAGGGCACGGTGCGGTTCACCGCGATCTCGGACACGCAGGTCAAGGGCACGATGGACATGAACATGGTCGTGCACGACATGCCGATGAGCGTGCACACCGACATCCAGTCGACCTGGCTCGGTCCGGACTGCGGCGACGAGAAGTAGCCGGGAACGAGCCTCGTTCGACCTAGCGGCGCGAGCGGCGCGCAGGACGCTCGGCGTGCGCCACCGGCGCCGAATTCTTCAGCGGCCCGACCTTGGCGCGGATGGTGTCGTGCGTCGGATATTCACCGCGCTCGTGCGCATCGATCGACGCGCGCATCGCCGCCAGGTGCTCCGGCGTCGTGCCGCAGCAGCCGCCGACGATGCGCGCGCCACCGTCGATCGCGAGCCGCGCATAGTTGGCCATCAGCTCCGGCGTGCCCGAATACACCGCTTCCGTGCCTTCGAAATGCGGCACACCGCAGTTGCCCTTCGTGACCAGCGGGAACGGCGAGCCATGCATTTCCGTCAGGCTGACGAGAATGTCGGGAGCGCCGACGCCGCAGTTCGCGCCCAGCGCGAGCGGCGGCACGGCGAGCTCGGCCACCGATGCCGCGGCGGCGCTCGGCATCAGTCCCATCATCGTGCGGCCCGCGGTGTCGAACGAATAGGTGAGCACGTACGGCAGGCCCACCGCAATGGCGGCTTCGGCCGCGGCCCGCGCCTCCTCTGGTGATGACAGCGTTTCGATCCACGCGACATCGGCGCCGCCGTCGCGCAGGCCCTGCAGTTGGGGCGTGAACGAGGCGATCGCCGCATCCTTCGTCAGCGTGCCCATCGGCTCGAACAGTTCGCCGGTCGGACCGACCGAACCGCCGACGACGACCGGGCGCGGGGCCCGATCGGCCACGCTGCGCGCCAGCTCGGCGGCGCGCTTCGCCAATTCATAAGCGCGATCCTGCGCGCCGTGCCGAACCAGCGCCTCGGCGCGCTGCTGCTGCTGCTGGCGGTGCTGGCGTTCTTCTTCCTGCCGTGGCTCGACCGCTCGCCGGTCAAGTCGATCCGCTACCGCGGCTGGTGGTTCCGCATCTTCCTGGCCGAGTTCACGGTCTGCTTCCTCGGCCTGATGTACCTCGGCCTGAAACCGCCGACCGGCGGATACGTCATCGCCGCACGCGTGTTTTCCATCGGCTACTTCGCCTTCTTCGTGTTGATGTACTGGTATTCACGCTGGGACAAGGTCAAGCCCGTGCCGGAGAGAGTCAGCTACCATGCGTAACGCCGCCGCCGTGCGTCACTCCATCCTGCTTGCCCTGGCGCTGCTGTTCACGCCGTTGGCGTATGCGGCCGAGACGGAAGGCGCTGCCGCGCCGGTCGACTGGGAAAGCTGGCAGGCCGGCAACGAAGTCAGCAATACGGCTTCGCTGCAGCGCGGCGCGCGCAATTTCTTCAACTACTGCGCCGGCTGCCATTCGCTGAAGTACCTGCGCTACTCGCGCCTGGCCAGCGACCTGCACATCACGACCGCGCAGCTGCGGGCCAACCTGATGCCCGCCAGCGCGTCGCCGGCGGACTACGTCAAGGCCAGCCTCGCCGCGGCGGACGGCGTCGCCTGGTTCGGCAAGCAGCCGCCCGACCTTTCACTGGCGGCGCGCTCGCGCGGCCCGGACTGGATCAGCCGGTTCCTGCGCACCTTCTACGCCGATCCGTCCACGCCGACGCGCAGCAACAACCTGCAGCTGCCCAATCCGGCGATGCCGGCGGTCTTGAGCGACCTCGAGGGCGTGAAACAAGCGGTGTTCCGCAATGTCGAAACCGTGGTCGATGGCAAGCAGACCACGGAAAAGCAATTCGATCATTTCGTCACCGTCGTGCCGGGGCAGCTCGACGCGGCGCAGTACGAGGCGTTCGTGCGCGACACGGTCAATTTCCTCGATTACGCCGGTGAGCCGGCGCAGGTCGATCGCCGCAGCATCGGCGTCTGGGTGGTGCTGTTCCTGCTGGTGTTCACCTGGTTCGCGTGGCTGCTGAAGAAGGAATATTGGAAAGACGTCCATTGAGGCAGCGTCTGCATGGCTAGCCGACGATCGGTCATGACGCTGTTCTCCGCGCCCGACGAGCCGCAGAGCCATCGCGTGCGCGTGGTGCTGGCCGAGAAGGCCAGCGAGATCGACATCATCAGCGTCGTGCCCGGACGTTATCCGGAAGACCTGCTCGACCTCAATCCGTACCGCAGCCTGCCGACACTGGTCGACCGCGACCTGGTGCTGTACGACGCCCGCGTCATCATCGACTATCTCGACGAGCGCTTCCCGCATCCGCCGCTGATGCCGGTCGATCCGGTGCTGCGCGCGCAGTTCCGGCTGGCGATGTACCGCGTCGAGCGCGACTGGTACGGACTCGCCGAACAAATCGAACGCGAGACCGATCGCAAGAACCAGGCACGGCTCAAGAAGGAGCTGCGCGACACGATGCTGCAGAGCGCCGACCTGTTCAAGATCAAGCCGTTCTTCCTCAGCGACGAATTCTCGGTGGTCGATGCGACCATCGCGCCGATCATCTGGCGCATGCGCCGCTACGAAATCGAACTGCCGCCGCAGGCGCAGGCGATGGCGAAGTACGCCGCGACGCTGCTGGCGCGGCCGTCGGTGCGCGCCAGCCTGTCGGACGTCGAACTCGAGATGGGCATCGTCTGATGGCCGGTGGCGGCGACGCCGGCGCTGGCGCAGGCCCCGCGCCTTCGCGCCGGCCCTATCTGCTGCGCGCGATGCACGAATGGATGGGCGACGCGGGCTTCACGCCGCACGTCATCGTCGATGCCGGGCGTGCCGGCGTCGAAGTGCCGACCGCGTACATCAAGGACGGCCGTATCGTGCTCAACGTGTCGATGAATGCGACGCAGCGCCTGCAGCTGCTGAACCACGCCATCGAATTCGATGCGCGCTTCGCCGGTGTCGTGCATCACGTGCGCGTGCCGATCGGCGCCGTGCTCGGCATCTACGCACGCGAAACGGGCGAGGGCATGGTGTTCAACGAAGGCGAGCCGGAAGCGCCGCCGCCATCCGATAGCGCAGCGCCGGGCAGCACCCCGCCGAAGGGCGAGCTGCGCCGCGCCAAGCTCACCGTCGTCAAATAACGACTTCGTACCCGGCGCAATGGCGCATTCGACGGCGTATTGATTGGCACTGGTACGCTGTGCGCGTGCGGGCAATTGGGTCCCGGCCCAAAGCGAGTTACGGGGAGCGACGGCCGGGACCCAATTGTCCGCGCACGCACGACGTGGCGCTCAATCAGTACGCATCAAATGCACCTTGGAGCCACTCGATTGGCCCCTCGTCGGGCGGCACCAGCAAGGCGTCGAAGCGCACCGGCAGGCGCTGCAGCGACGGATAGCGCGCCAACAGGTAGCGCGTCGCGCACACGATGCGGCGTTGCTTCGCGCGCGTGATGCTCGCCGCGGCGCCGCCGAAACGCGCCGAGGCGCGCAGCCGCACTTCAGCCACGACCAGCGTTCCACCGTGCCGCGCGACGATGTCGAGTTCGCCGCGGCGGCAATGGAAGTTGCGGTGCAGTAGCGTGAGCCCCGCGGCGCGCAGGTGATCGGCGGCACGCGCTTCGGCCCGCTGGCCGACCTGGCGCCGGTCGGGCCGCGGAGCGAGGGCCATCGGCGCGGTCCGTCCGCGCTAGTTACCGCCGCTGGTCGGATTGCCGAGCAGCTGCGGCATGCCGTTGCGCGCAATGCGTGCCCACGCCGGCTGGCGGTGCACGCGCCCGTCGGCGCCGAGGCTCAGGTCGCCGGTGAGCCCCGCGACCTGCACGCGATCGTAGTCGCGCCCGGCGCTGGCGATCGCCACGGCCAGTTGCAGGGCGTCGTAGCCAAAGGCGTAAAGCCCGGACTGCCAGTCGCTGTTGTCGCCCGATGCGGCGGCCACGCTGTCGCGCACCGCCGATGCGGCGCCGCTGTTCGGCACGACCCACGGCATCGCCGGCACGATCAACCCGTCGAGATCCTGGTTGGCGACGCCGCCGTCGGCCGCGTAGGCGTCGCCGGTGGCGTAGACCGGCACGTCGCCGGCGTACTGGAAACGCAGCTGCGGGCGCAGCAGGCGCGCCTGCCCGGCCTGCGCCGCTGCAAAGATGAAATCGAGGTCGGCGCGGCCGCGCGGTTCGAACTCGAGCTTCTGGCCGACGATCGCCTGCAGCCGCTGCCGCCGCTGGATGCTCTGGTCGGTGCCGAGCACGGCGCGGATCGGTGCCCCGTAGTCATGTTCTTCCGGATCGTAGACCGCCT
Source organism: Pseudomonadota bacterium (assembly GCA_018241455.1). Taxonomy (GTDB): domain Bacteria; phylum Pseudomonadota; class Gammaproteobacteria; order Steroidobacterales; family Steroidobacteraceae; genus FEN-1191. The sequence goes on from JAFEDW010000148.1 coordinate 5,322, forward strand.
GCGCGAGCAGCGTGCCGCCGCCC
>JAFEDW010000149.1 GCA_018241455.1 Pseudomonadota bacterium
CCAGTTCAAGGTCGAAGGCTGGTAGAGATTCACGAGCACGCCGCCACGGCGGCTGAAGTAAACGTTGAGGCGATAATCGGTGGCCACCTGCGGCAGCGTGCCCGAACAGCAGGGCCACTTGGCCGCGTGGTAGAACTTGTGGCCGGCGAAGTTGCAGTCGGCGTAGTAGAACGTACTGCCGTCTGCAAGCAGCGGCTTGGCGCCGAGCACCGTGTTGTACATGACGCGCTCCACGCTGTCGCCGTAGCGCGCATCGCCGCAGACGCGCAGCAGGTAGCGCGTCAGCTTGAAGTGGGCGTACGAACCGCAGGGCGTCTCGAAGCTGTGGTGTGTGAAATCCAGGCTCGCCGCCACTTCGTCGCTGTCGGGGCCGCGCAAAGTTTCGTCGGGACCCCAACCGCCGGTGGCATAGCTTTGCGCGGCGAGCATCGCGAAGGCGTTCCGGGCCGCGTGCAGGTGGCGCCCGCTGCCCAGCGTCAGGTAGGCCTGCATGGCGGAACTCAGCGAATTCACGTGGCTGTAGGCGTGCCGGCCAGCCAGGTTGTTGCGGTTCTCCGCGAGCGGCCCGTAGTACTCCTCGTCGAGGTATTGCGCGCCGAGCGCGCGATAGCGGGCGCCCGCGCCGCGCTGGTAGGCGAGAAAGAGATTCTCCGAAATCGTGTACGACTCATCCCAGGTGTAGGACTCATCCGTGCCCGGCCGCCAGCTCACGCCGTGCTCGATCGCCTTGCCCGGCAGGTGCGGCAAGGCCGCGTCGGTGGTCCTTTCAAGAACACTGAAGGCGTCGCGGTCGCCGACATGCTGGTGCGAATCGATCAGGCCGCAGACCAGCTTGTCGTAGCAATAGGCCGGAAATCGGTTGTCCTCGTAGAAGCGCCCGGAGATCGTCTGCGCGTACAGGCGGTTCAGGCGCAGCACTTTCTCGCGCGTCGCCGCGTCGCGGTCGATGGCATAGCCGCGTGCCAGTGCCGACACCCACTGCCCGAAGGTGCAGGCCGGCGCGAAGCCGTCGTCGAAGTTGGCGCGCCAGTCGTAATTGGCGTTGTAGCGATACCAGCCGCCGAGCTCGGCGCCGGGCGCTGCGAGGCCCGACATCTGCCGCAGCGGCTTGAGCAGGCTATCTTCGTCGAGCGCCATCAGCACGGCGTGAGTCGCGCGCCGCTGCTGCTCCTGTGGGCCGTCGGCCAACGTGACGTCGCCGTAGGCAAATTCGGCCAGCTCCGGCACGATGGCGAGTGAGCCACGGGGCGCGGCGGCTTTCGCCACGCCACGTGCGGCCGGCCACAGCGCACCGAGCGTCGCCATCGATGCCAGTTGCATGAAGCGGCGGCGTTCCCGCTGGCGTGGATTGTTCATGCTGTGACTCGCCCGGGCGGCTGCAACCTGCGCATGGATGATCGGCCGTCAATAGTGCGCCACGATCGTCAGTTCGCCGCCCGTTCCCGGCGGCACGATGATCACTTCCTCGGCCGCGTCGAACTGCTTCCAGCGACGCCCCTGCAGCGTCACCGAACGCATGCGCTGGCCCGCCGGCGCGCGCAGCCGCAGCTTCGTCTGCGCCGCGAAGCCGCGCGCCGGAAAACCGACGCGCGCATCGATGCGACCGGCACGCAGCGCTGTCTGCACCGCGAAACTGACGCGGCCCCAGCGCGTCGGCGCGCTGGCAACCGAGATGAGCTGGCCATCGACGAACCATTGCCGCGGCATGCCGCGCCCGAGCCAGAGGATGTCGGCATCGAGTTCCTCGAACACCAGCAGCCAGCGCAACATCAGCGGTACCACTAGTTGCGCCGGGCTGCAGTACGGCGCGGCCTCGTCGTTGGACAGGGGTTTGCGCGTCTCCGGCGCGAGCCAGGTGCCACGCGTGTACTGGTGCGCCATCATGCTGTAGGTGAGCAGCAAGGCCTCGCGGACGCGGTCGGCCTGGATCAGGCCATAGCCGTTGCCGTAGGCGAGGAATCCGGCCATCTCCTTGGTGTTGTAGGCGTAGGCGGTTGGCACGCCGAGCAACACGTCGAAATGACGCGAGCGGTAGTTGCCGATCGAGACGATCTGCTCGCGCGCCAGCAATCCCGAATGGAGCAACTCCATGTAGGCGCGATAGCCTCGATACTGCGGATCAAGATTGTCGCGCGGCACCGCAATGTGCTCGGGCTCGGATACGCCGGCGATCGAGGGGATGATGCGTTCGCCGTCGCGCACGAGCGTGGAGCGCGCGATGGCGGTTGCCAGATCGGCGCGCAAAGCCGCGGCTTCGCGCTGCAGGCGTTGTCCCCACTCGACCAGGGCCGCGTCGGCGTGCACCCGGCCGATGGCTTCCCAGGCGCGCCCCAGCTCGAGGAAACCGCGCGCCGCCTCGGCGCTGTTGGAGAAATACGGTTGCACGTAGCGCTGCGGATCCTTCTCGAGGCAGGAATCCGCCTCGCTCCAGCCAGACAACATGCCGTAGGCCGCATCGGTCGGCGGCAGCGCCTGCGCCGTCGCGCGCAAGCGCAGCAGGTAGTTCGCCACGGCGTCGATGCGCACGCGATGCTTGAGCAACAGTGCCGCCTCGCCACCTGAACGGTAGTACTGCGCCGCGACGGTCAGCATGCGGCCGAACTGGCCGGTCTCCGGTCCGCGATACAGGATCGAACCGTCATCGCGGACGAACGCACCGAAATAGTTGTCGATGCACTGGCCGGCATGTTCGAGCATGCCCCACTCGAGCATCGCTTCCGTTTCCACCGTGAAGGTGTCCTGGAAACCGTCGTGCTCGGTACCGCCATAGTTCTTGTCGACCGCGCCGTATTTCGGGAAGCCGGCCTGGCGCGTCATCATCGCGCGCACCAGGCTGAAGCGCGCCATGTGCATCAGGCGCTCATCGGGCAGCACCACCGTCATCGCGCTTTGCAGCAACCGGTCCCAACCGTCCTTCAGCGCGGCGAGCTCGACATAGCATTGACGCGGATCCGCCGCGGCGCGCGAGGCCGAGGGCAGGTAGGAGTCGAAACACCGGCTCCATGCCAGCCGCTGCCGTTCGATGCGGCTGACGCGGTACCACACCGGCTGATAGTGCAGGTTGCCCTCGACGATGCGGAACGGCGCAAAGGCGAGATACTCGGTCCAGTCGCCGTTCTCCTCCGGATACACGAAGCGCAGCACCGGCAGGTAGCCGCCGACCAGGCCGTTCCAGACCTTGCCCGCGGCGCAGATCGGCGCGATCGACGGATGGAACAGGGCCGGCTCGAAGTTTGCGGTGCGGCCGCCGTAGGTGAAGCCGATCTTGTCGAAAGTGTCGGGCGTGCCGATGAAACTGTAGGTGTCGCCTGCGACCTTGCGGATCGGCGCGCAGATGCCGGCGATCTGCGCGTAGTCGGGGTCGCCCGGCTGCGCCAGCAGTTCGTCGGCGAGCAGGTCGCGCGCGCTGGCCACCACTTCATCGCGCGCGTGGCCGAGGTACAGCGGCTGGTCGCCGGCGAAGGTGGGCTCGAGCGTCTTGCCGAACTCGTAGCTGACGCCGTCGACATCGAGGAACACCAGCGGTCCGTCGCGGCGGCTGAAATCCTCGACCACGACGCAGGGCTCGGCGCCGGTCACGATCTCCATGACGGTCCAGTTCGCCACCACATCGCCACGCTGCACCACGTGGCTGGCGCCGGCCACGTACAACTCGACCTGGTGCTCGTCCACGTAGCGCACGACACGGAGCGATTCGGCGACGCCGGGCGCCCCGCCGACCGCGCCCGCCACCTCACGCGGCGCCGCAGCCACGCGCGACAGCCATGTGGTCGCCGCCAACGCGGTGGCGGATGCGAGCACCTGGCGCCGATCGACCACGGCTCAGTTCCGCGCCGGCGTCACGATGATGTTTCGATACCGCACCTGGCCGTCCTCGCTGCCCTGCAGGTAGATCGGCCCCGGCAGCTCCTCGTGGCTGTCGAGCGCGCCGCCGGTGATGCCCGGGATTTCCTGGTGGTCGATGATCGTCCGGCCGTCGAGCGCCGCGGTGATCGTGCGGCCGACCAGCGTCACGTCGTACCGGTGCCAGACGCCGCTGTCCCGTTTCACTTCCGGCTGTGGCGCGATGAAGCCGTACACGCCGCCAACGCGCATCGTCTGGTCTTCGGGCACCGGATCGTTCTCCACCTGCAGCTCGTAGCGGCCGCGCAGGTACACGCCGCTGTTCGCGCCGTGGCCGCAGTTGAATTCGATGTGCAGCTTGAAATCGTCGAACTTCGCATCGCTGATCAGCTCGGGCCCGTGGCCGGGGCTCAGCATCGCGCCGTGATCGACGGTCCATTGCAGCTTGGCGGGCGGATCGCTCGAATGCCAGCCGGAAAGATTCTTGCCGTTGAACAGCCGCCACGGCTTGCCCCAGCGCGGTGTGCCGGCTCGCGCCAGCGACGGTGCGCGCCGGCCGGACCAGGTCCAGGTCGTGCCATCGGGACCGTTCACCACGCCCTCGAGCGCATCGCCGACGAGCTGGCCGTCGAAGGCCATGTCGTGCTGGGCGCCCTCTTCTTCCTTCGGCGACACGAAGTGAAGGTGGCCATTCTCGAGCGATGGCGCGGCGAGTTCGCGCGCATGGCCCCAGCGGCCGACGAGCCGTGCGTGCAAAGCGCCGCCCGATTCGCGCAGTTCGAGCCACGAGGGATGATCGCGATGCGGCGCGTGCAGCGTCAGGTCCCAGCGGCCGAGGTAGGCGGCCTCGCCCGGCGGAACATCGGCCGTCGCGAATCCCGGCGCCAGCGGTGCGAGCAGCGCGAGCAGCAGCGCCAGGCCAGCGTGGCGCGCGCGCATGTCAGGACTTGATGCTCTGCGAGGCCGCATCCCAGTACACCGGCGCCTGCCTAAAGTACGACTCGTTCGCCATGTGGCAGCCGAGCGCGGCGTTGTGGCCGAACAGCGCGTCCTGCAGCACCGGCGTTCGCGTGCGGACGGCCTCGAAGAATTTCCACAGGTGCGGGCGCAGGTCGTCATAGTCGTTCCCCTTGAAACTCAGCGCCTCGGGCAGCGGTTCGCGGCCGGGCTGCGGATCATGCTCCGCGTGCCAGTGCCTGTAGTAGTCGCTGCGCAGCCGGCCCGGAAACGAATTCGCATAATACGACGGCGCGTTGTCGAGACCGGTCTGCGGCGAGTAGCTGAGGCCGAACTCGCCCAGTTCGATGATGCCCTTCGAACCCATGAAGCGCGTGACCTCGGCGGTCTCGGTGCCCAGCGTGAGGCGCATGTACACCGGCACGCCAGCGTACTCGAACAGCGCGGTGTGCACATCGGGCATGTTGCGCCCATCGTTCCAGCGGTAGATGCCACCGAGCGCGGATACGCGCTTAGGGATCTCGTTGATGCCGAGCACG
>JAFEDW010000014.1 GCA_018241455.1 Pseudomonadota bacterium
ATCGCCGCGGTTGCCCATGTGATCCTCGTGCCGCATGTGCCCGTCGAGCATGTAGGTCACGGTCTCGAAGCCGCGATGCGGGTGCGGCGGAAAACCAGCGATGTAGTCGTCCGGATCGTCCGAGTAGAACTCGTCCAGCATCAGGAACGGATCGACGTGCACGCCGCGCTGGCTGCCCAGGCTCCGGCGCAGCTTCACGCCGGCGCCGTCGGCCGTTGCGATCGATTCGATGATCTGTACCAGGTTGCGTGTCGTCATGGTCGGTCTCCTGTAAAAGTCAGGCCGCGATCTTTTCGATCTCGGCCACCGCACTGGCAATGCCCGCCTGCCGGAAGTCCGCGCCGCGCGCCAGTCCTTCGGCGTAGACGAAAGTGACGTCGTCGATGCCGATGAAGCGCAGGAAATCGCGCACGTAGCTGGTCTGCGTATCCAGCGGGGTGCCAGCATAAACGCCGCCGCGCGCGGCGAACACATACACCTTCTTGCCGGTCAGCAGCCCCACCGGACCCTGGTCGGTGTACTTGAAGGTGACGCCGGCGCGGGCGATGTGGTCGAAATAGGCCTTGAGCTGCGAGGGCACGCCGAAGTTGTACATCGGCAGGCCCAGCACGATGACATCCGCCCGCTTGAGTTCGTCGATCAGCGTGTCCGAATACTCGACCACCGCCTGCTGCGCGGCGCTCCGGTCCTCGGGCTTCGCGATGAAAGCGCCGAAGCGCTCGGCATCGAGGTGCGGCACCGAGGTGCCCGCGGCGACATCACGCACGCGCACTTCGACATCCGGGTGGCTGTTGCGATAGGCGGCGACGAACTGGCGGGCCAACTGGCTGGACTGTCCGTTGCCGTTGTAGATGCTGGTGTTGATCTGTAGCAGCGTGGTCATGGCACATCTCCTTCTTTCGATGTGCCATTGAACTATTGATAGGATAGATAAAAAAGCATAATGTTTGCCGTATACCAATCAGTTTTTTGAATATATGACTCAGCAACCGCGGATTTCGCTGGAACAGTGGCGCGCCCTGCTCGCGGTCGTCGACGCTGGCGGCTACGCGCAGGCCGCGGCCGCGCTGCACAAGAGCCAGTCGAGCGTCACGTACGCGGTGCAGAAGCTCGAGTCGCTCCTCGGCGTGAAGGCCTTCAAGGTCGTGGGCCGCAAGGCGCGGCTGACGCCCGGCGGCGAAGTGCTGTACCGACGGGCGAAATCACTGCTCGAGGAGGCCGGTGCGCTCGAGGGCGCGGCGGCCAGCCTCGCCGCCGGCTGGGAATCCGAACTGCGGATCGCGGCCGAGATCATCTTTCCCACCTGGCTGCTGCTGCATTGCTGCGCGCTGTTCGGCCAGGAACGACCGCAGATGCGCATCGAGCTGTACGAGACGGTGCTCGGCGGCACCGACGAGGCGCTGCAGCAGCGACGCGTCGACCTGGCCATCTGCTCGCAGATCCCGCCAGGATTCAGCGGCGATGCGCTGATGCGGCTGCGGTTCATCCCGGTGGCGCACCCCTCGCATCCCTTGCACCAGCTCGGGCGCGAACTCACGCTGCAGGACCTGCGCCGGCACCGGCACGTGATCATCCGCGACTCCGGCAGCCAGCGGCGCAGCGGCAGCTGGCTGGGCGCCGAGCAGAGCTGGACCGTGAGCCAGAAGGCCACGTCGATCCACGCCGTCAGCATCGGCGCGGGATTTGCGTGGTACCCCGATGACACGATCCGCGGCGAGCTCGAGCGCGGCGAACTGAAGCAGCTGCCGATGCGCGAAGGCAAGGAGCGTTCGGCCGAGCTCTACCTCGTGTATGCCGACCGCGACTACGCCGGCCCCGGCGCGCTCCGGTTGGCGCAGCTGCTGCGCGAACAGGTGGCGGAGCAGTGCCGCGCCGTGAAGGCTGGCCCCGCCGCTGGTTGAGCTTACCCGCCGGTCGAACGCCGCCGCCGGCCGGGCACGACTTCGTCATCAACTGATTCAGCCGGAGGCGGCGCCGATCGCGCACAATGCGCCAACGCGCGGCGACCGCGTTGGAGCTGAAATTGAATTGGCTGAATACACTGGCTGGCTTCGGCGTCGGCATCATGGTGGGCATCACCGGGGTCGGCGGCGGCTCGCTGATGACACCCATCCTGGTGCTGTTGTTCGGCGTCGCGCCCGCCTCCGCGATCGGCACCGACCTGTGGTTTTCGGCCACGACAAAGATCGTCGGCGGATCGATCCACCACAGCCTGGGGGGCGTCGATTGGCAAGTGCTGCGGCGCATGTGGCTCGGCAGCCTGCCGACGGCGGTATTGACGCTGCTGTGGATGCACGCCGCAGGCATCACGCACACCAGGCCGCGTATCCTGTTGATCGCGCTCGGCGTCGTGTTGTTGCTGACCTCCGTGGCGATGCTGCAGATGGGCCGCGTGCAGTCGTACGCGCTGCGCCTGCACGCCATCTCGCCGAATAAATTTGCGTTCCTGCAACCGGTACTGACCGTGCTGGCCGGGGGCCTGCTCGGCTTCCTGGTCACGCTGACATCGGTGAGCGCCGGCGCACTGGGCACGGCGCTGCTGCTGTACATCTACCCCGTCCGCATGAAGCCCGCCCGGCTCGTCGGCACCGATATCGTGCACGCCATCCCGCTGACGATCGTTGCCGGCACCGGCTACCTGCTGATGGGCAGCGTGAATTTCGTCCTGCTCGGCAACCTGCTGCTCGGTTCCATTCCCGGCATCGTCGTCGGATCGCTGCTGGCGAGCAAGGCGCGCGAAGGTGCGCTGCGCACAGCGATTGCATTCCTGCTCGTGGTCGTGGGAATCAAGCTGGTGCTGACGCCCTGACCCGGGAACGGGCGCGCATCAGGCGTTCAGCCGCTGCCTGGGCTGGCACACGCACTTGACGCGCGTACCGCCGACCCGCCGGCGCCGGATCTCGATCGTGCCGCCGATCATGCGCGCACGGTAGCGCATGATCTTGAGCCCCATGCCGCGTGACTGCGCGCGGCCCTCGCCAAACCCCACGCCATCGTCGCTGACCGACAGTTCGAGCCGCCCGGCGCGTGCGCGCAGCGTGACCTGCACGCGCGCGGCATGCCCATGCCGGATCGAGTTGCTGATCGCCTCCTGCGTGATGCGATACAGGTGGATCGCGGTGTCTTCGCTGATCTGCAGGTTGTCCGGCAGTGCGCGGCGCAGCCGCACCTGCACGCCGTAGGCGGCACGCGAACGGCTGGTGAGTTCCTCCAGCGCCGACCCGAGTCCGCCCTGGTCGATCGTGACCGGCGCGAGGCCGCGGGCCATCGCGCGCGTACTCTCGATGGCGTGATTGACGAGGCCGACGATGCCGTCGATCTGCGGCACCGCGGCCGGCGATTCGCGGCCGAGGCGCGTCGACACGCTGCGCAGCATCAGCGCCACGCCGGTGAGCTCCTGGCCGAGCCCGTCGTGCAGGTCGGTGCCGAGCCGGTGGCGCTCGCGGTTGGCGATATCGAGCACCTCGCGCTCCAGCTGCTTGCGCTCCGACACATCCTGCACCACCAGCAGCCATTTCTGCCCACTGGTCAGCCCGATCGGCTCGGCGATCACCTCGCCGGTGAATTCGCTCCCGTCCGCGCGCCGGAACATCACGTCACCGCGGTTGGAACGGCCGGAGAAGCGCTTCATCAGCCGGTCTACCTCCAGCGGCGCCGACTGATCGGCGCCACCGTGCGCGAGCAGGCTCCGCAGCGGACGGCCCAGGTGCTGCCCCGGTTCGCGGCCGAACATGCGGTCGAAGGCCGGATTCGTCAGCTCGATTCGCCCGGCCGGATCGATCAGCACGACGCCTTCGTTCATCGTGTCGAGGATTTTCGCCTGCGTGCGCAGCTGCTCCTCGGCCTGGCGGCGCTGGTCCACGTCGATGCAGGCGCCGACCACGCGCCGCGCCCGCCCGTCCGCATCGCGTTCGACGACCCGCGCCCGCGTCTGCAACCACAGGTAGTGGCCGCGCACCGAGCGAAACCGGTATTCGGTCTCGATCGCGCCACGGCCGGTGTTGACGACCAGTTCGACATCATCGATGAGCCGCTGCCGGTCATCGGGATGCACGGCGGACAACAGGTCGGCCATGGTCGTGCGCTCGCCGCTCGACTTGATACCCTTGCGCCGCGGCCAGTCGGACAGCCAGGTGAGCACTTCGGCCCCGACCTGCCAGTCCCACAGGCCGATGTCCGAACCGCCGACCGCGGCCTCCAGGCGGGCCTCGCTCTCGCGCAGCGAGTCCTCCATGCGCTTGCGCGTATCGATGTCGAGCGCCACGCCGACGATCTTCAGCGGCGCGCCGTCAGCGCCGCGCTCGACGACGCGGGCGATGTCGAGCAGCCAGCGATACTCGCCGTTCGGCTGTTGGATGCGTAACTCGTTCTCGAAGAATCCGGAACGGTCGTTGGGATCGGGCTCGAGGATGCGAGCGATCTTGCCGGCGTCGTCCGGATGCACGCTGCTGAGCCAGGTTTCCGTGCGTTCGCGCGCCGCTGCTTCGCTGAGTTCATAGCCGACGGCGCGGTGCCAATGCCGGTTGCCATGCAGCGTGTCGCTCGGCACGTCGTATTCCCACATCGGCAGCCGCGCGGCCTCGACGGTGAGCGAGTGCAGGTCTTCCGCCCGGCGCAGTGCCGCCGCGGTGGATTTCATCTCATCGACATCGATGCAGACACCGACATAGCTCGCCACACCCCCACCAGTGGCCCGCGCGGTACAGCGGCCCCGCTCGTGGATCCATCGCCAGCGGCCATCGCTGGCACGGATGCGGTAGTCGATTGCATAGTGATCCGTGCCGGCGGCCTGGCATTGCAGGTCAGAGGCGTTGTAGCGCTCGATGTCGTCCGGGTGAATCAGCTTGCGCCACGCACCCATCGCGTCGCTGCCGAGGTGCGGATCGACCCCGAAGCGTTTCGACCAGTCGTCGAACCAGCGACAGGTGCCATCGGCAAAATACTCCCACAGACCGATCTCGGTGCCCCATACGGCCGCGCCGAGGCGCGCTTCGCTGGCACGCAGGCGTTCCTGATCGCGATGCCGCTGGATCACGAAGGCGGCCAGCAATGCCGCGAACTGGATCAACTCGAGTTCTGCCGGCGAGGGCTTGCGCGGCGTGCGATAGTAGATCGCCAGCGTGGCCAGCAAGGCCTGGTCGGCGTCGAACACCGGCATCGACCAGCAGGCGCGCAAGTCGTGGCCGACCGCGATCGGGGCGAAGCCGGCCCAGAGCGGTGATTGTTCGACGTCCTCGACGACCACCAGTTGGCGGCGCGCGGCGGCCGTGCCGCAGGATCCGCGCCCGTCGCCGATCGGCACCGGATCGATGGCCTTGACGTAGTCGCCATGCAGGCTCGGCGCCGCCGCCGGCCGTAACAGGCCGGCTTCGGCATCGGCGAGCATGACGCTGCAGAGCATGCCGTCGGCCCAGGTCTCGACGTAGTGGGCGAGTCCCTCGAGCAGCACGTTCAGCGGAGCGGCCGAACCAAGCAGCGCCAGCAGGCGGATCTGTGCGCCGAGGGATTCCGGTCCGAGGCCGGATTTCGGCGCGCGCCGGACAATGGCCTCGACCGAGGCAGACCAGTCGGTCTTTTCTGCTCGTCGCGCCACCGGGCCGGTCAGTGCTCCGTTTCCTCAGCGGCGGGCGGACGCGGCGCGACGAGCCTCGGTGTAGCTTGCGCCGACCGGGCAACCTGCCCCTTCCCGACCTCGACCAGGTCGAGCTCGAGCCGGCCGGCGAGGCGCACCAACGTCAGCAGCAGCGCGCCGAATTCGCGCTCGACGCGTTCGCGCGGCACACCGGTGCATTCATCGGCGTAGGCGCTGAGCAGATCCTTGAGGGTAGCCAGGGATACCGGCGTGGACCGATGAATCACGAGCTGCGACCTCCTGCGCGCGCGCATCGTGGCACAGGACGCGCGGTTTTTTGAACCCACAGGCACCGGTAAATCCTGCAATCTTGCTCCCTGCCCCGCGCTATTCGGGTGCGGTCAGGCCGTGCTGCACGGCAAATTTGACCAGCCCGGCGAGCTGGTTCACGTGCAGCTTGTGCATCAGGCGGCTGCGATAGCTGTCAATGGTCTTGGGCGAGAGGTGCAGCAGCGCACCGATGCGGGTGCTCGAATAACCATCCACGACCAGGCGCAATACCTCACGCTCGCGCTTGCTCAGGCTGTCGAGCACGTCGGGGCCGGCACGCTCGCCGATGCCGTCGGCGACGATTTCGGCCACCTTGCGGCTCAGGTAGCGGCGCCCCTGCTCCAGCGCGCGCACCGCGTCGATGATGTCGACGCTGGCCGATTCCTTGAGCAGGTAGCCGCGCACGCCCGCCTCCAGCGCCTCGAACACGTATTGCGCGCTGGAATGCATCGTCAGCATGACGATGCCCACGTCCGGCAGGCTGGCGCGGATCTCGCGCGCCGCATCGATGCCGCCCATGTCGGGCATCGAGATGTCCATGACGACAACGCGCGGCGCAAGCTGCAACACGCCATCCACGGCGGCGCGCCCGTTGTCAGCGGTGCCGACCACTTCCATGCCGTTTGCGCGCAGCAGCGACACCAGGCCCTCGCGCACGATGGCGTGGTCGTCCGCTACGAAAACCGTGGTCGACATGGGCGGTAGACTGCCCGCAACCGGCCACGGCATGCAAGAACTCCCTACACCCCAGGACCAATGTTCCCGGCATAAACCGCAGCCGCCGGTGGGGAAACTTGGAGCGTGTCCAAAGCCGTACGACAGTTTATTCAGGTAGTGGTTGCCAACGGCCATGACTGCTGAACGGGATGTCTGGCTGGAAGGCGGCATCGTGTGGGCCGCACCCAATGGCAACCTCGCCGAGGATGCCAGCCGCGACCTCACGCGGCGCGCGCTGGCGCTGGCCGAAGAAACCGCCAACTGGCGCATCCTGTTCGATTTCCGCCGCTCCAAGCTGACGCACGATGTGCTGGCGCTGAATCGCCAGGCCGAACTGCTCAGCCAGCACGGACTGCCCGCCATTGCGCGCACGGCGATGCTGTGCCGGCACCGTTCGACCGATTTCCAGTTCTGGGAGCGCGTGCTCACCTTGCGCGGGCTGGCCGCCGCGACGTTCACCGACGGCGAGGCGGCGATCGGCTGGCTGCAGGTGCCGCCGCGAAGTGACGATACGCCACCCTTGGGTGCGGCTACTGCTGCGCCGCAACCCGTCGACCTGGCCGCGGTCAAGCGCCAGCTGCGGCAGTTTGCCGAAGAGCGCCGGCACGCCCCGCGCGAGGAAGTGCTGGCCGAGTTCCGCGAGTTGATGGAATACCTGCAGGCGCAGGCCGGATTTCTGGGCGTCGACGCGCTGCGCGGACTTGAACAGCAGCTGCGGGACGCCGACGCCTAGCCCGATGTTGGCGGGCCGGCGAGCCCCACGCGCTTGAGCAGTGGCTTGATCGTCAGGCCCTGCACCACCAGCGTCAGCAGCACGACACCAAAGGTCATGTGCAGGATCAGGTCGCGGTGCGCGAACTCGTCCGGCAACGACAGTGCCAGCACCATCGACAGGCCGCCGCGCAATCCACCCCATGTCAGTACCGTCGCCCACGATAGCGGCCAGCCACTGCCGCCGGCCGCGCGCATCAGCGCGTACTTGGCGTAGACGAACACCGCGCGCGCCACCGTGATCGCCAACCACGCAATGAGGATCTGCGGCAGGTACGTAGCCAGCTTGGCCAGGTTGATCTCGATGCCGATCAGCAGGAACACGCAGCTGTTGAGCAGGAAGGCGGCGTAGTTCCAGAATGCGTCGATGGTGGCGCGCGTGGCCGCGCCCATGCGGCCTTGCGCCCCCCACGTGCCGATGACCAGGCCGGCCACGACGCAGGCAATCACGCCCGAGAGACCGAGCAGCTCCGCGGCGATGAACGCGCCGTAGCCGCCGAGCACGGTCAGCGTGATGCCGATCAGCGCATCGTCCTGCCCGCGCGTCAGCGCGCCGACGGCCACGCCCGCGACGCCGCCCGCCACCGCCGCCAGCACCGCCACGCGCAGGAATTCGAACACCGCCCCGGTCGCGCTGAGCGGACTGCCGGTCGCCATCGCCAGCACGATGGTGAAGACCACGATCGCCGTACCGTCGTTGAACAGCGATTCGGCCTCGACGATGACGGCCAGCCGCTTGTCGACGCCGAGCGTACGGAAGATCGCCAGCACGCTGATCGGGTCGGTCGCCGAGATCAGCGCGCCGAACAGCAGCGCCTCGATCCACTGCAGCGAACCGGGCGCGATGGCGTTGATGCCCCACCACGCGAGCGCCGCCGTCAGGAAGGTCGCGACCACGAGGCCGGGAATCGCCAGCGTCAGGATCGACAGGCGCGCGCGCCAGAACTCCGCGAAATGCATCTGGTAGGCCGCTTCGAACAGCAGGCCCGGCAGCACGACGTCGAACAACAGCTCCTTCGACAGGTGCGGCCCCGAGTAGCTGACCACGTTGCCGAGCACGAGGCCGGCCAGCACCAGGCCGATCGCGTAAGGCAGGCGGGCGCGATTCGAGACGACCGCCACCAGCGCGGCGATGGCCAGCAGCAGCAGGACGCTCAACTCGGGGTGTGCAACCACGGCCTCTCCCGGCAACCGCCGCAGGCTCCGTCGCTAGGCCTTCGGCTGCGCGTCGGCCGGCCGCGCCAGGTCCGACAGCGGCGCCGGCTTCGAGAATCCAAAGCCCTGTGAAAAATCGACCTTGAGTGCGGCCAGCGCGCGCACATCGTCCCGTGATTCGATCGACTTGGCGCAGGTGTACATGCCCAGCACGCTGGCCATCTGCGCGGCACCGGCCACGACCGCCTGGCGGCGCTTGTCCGCGCCGATGTCCGTGGTCAGGCTCGGATGGAGCTTCAGCATGCGCAGGCCCTTGAGCGTCAGCAGTTCGACCTGCTCCGCGCTCATGTCGTAGTCGTCGAGGATGATCGTGCAGCCGATGGCCGCCAGCAGCTGCGCGGCGTCGGCAGTGCGCGCAGGACTTTGCGCGCAGCGGGCCGCGTCGAGTTCGAAGGCGATCATGCCGCGCGGCAGGTCGGCCTTGGTCATGCACAGGTCGAGGAACTTGAAGAAATGCGGATCGACCAGCGCGGTCGGCGAGAGATTCACCGAGACGTTGATCGGATCGGAGCGCCATACTTCCGGATTGCGCGCCAGCCACAGCACCAGGTCGGTGATGACGCGCCGGTCGACGACCGAACCGAGGCCATGCTTCGCGGCCGCCTCGATCATCGCCGTCGGCGCCCTCGAGCGACCGTGTTCGGAACCGGTGCGCAACAGGATTTCGTAGCGCCGGATACGGTTGCCCTCGGTCAGCGGCTCGAGCTGCTGCGTATACAACACGATCGGTTGCGCGCGCAGCGCGGCGTAGTGGCGATCGAGCGCCGCATCGACCGGCGCCGGCGTGCTCGCCGCGGGAGCCGCGGGAGCCGCGGGAGCCGCCGAAGCCGCCGCGGCGGCCGCGGCGGCCGGAGCGGGATCGGGCAAAAGCGTCAATTCCGGTTCGGCGGACTTCGCGATCACGGTCGTCGCGGTCGCGGTCGCGAAGTCGCCGGGCGTCGCCGCCGCGGCCGCGACGGTCGACGGCCCCAGCAGCTCGAGCGTCGCGGTCAATTCTTCCTCGAGCGTCCTGTTCAGGCCGCTGTCGGCGGTCGTCGTGGCGACGACCTCGGGCGTGGGCAGGTCCGGCAGCGCGCGCAGGCGCAACTGGGTGGCCGACAGGTCGGCGCTCAGCCAGGCGCAGAAGCGCCCGATCTGCGCCAGCAACGGGCCCGCGGCGCCACTCGCGGGACCCAGCGCCTCGGTCATGACCGCCTTGCGATCGACGATGATCATCAGCACGCCGAGCACCGAACCGCCGCGCGCCGCGCGGAAGGTCACCGCCACCCGGCCGTCGCCGAGGTCGTGCTCGTGGCGTTGCGGCGCGCCTTCGCCGGCGAAGACTTCCAGCGATGCGCGCACGGCCTCGTGCTCATCGGGCCCGAGCACGCTTTCGTTGAGCCACAGTACGTCGGCGTGCTCGTCGTGTAGCGAGAGGCTCCAGACGCGGGCGTTGGTCACCGAGCCCAGCATCTGGCGAGCGATGTCGTCGAGCTCGGCGGAACGCGGATCGGGCGCCGCGGCGGTCGTCACCGTGGTCACGACTCGCCCAATATCATGCGCTGTTCCTTGGCCGCGTAGGCCGCGCGCGCGGCCGGCTCCGGTGCCGCCAGCGACACCAGCACCGCGACGGCAAAGGCCAGCGGCATCGACACCAGCGCCGGATTCTTCAGCGGGAACCACGCCTGCGCGTGGTGCAGGATGTCGACCTGCACGGTCGGCGAGAAATAAATCAGCACCGCGGCCGTGGCCGTTCCGGTCACGATTGCCGCGACGGCGCCCGCGGTCGTGAAGCGCGGCCAGTAGATCGACAGCACCAGCGCCGGGAAATTACCGCTGGCCGCAAGCGCGAACGCCAGCCCGACCATGAATGCGACGTTCTGGCCCTTGAAGAGCAGCCCCAGCGCGACGGCGACCACGCCGAGCAACACGCTGGCCAGCTTTGCGACCTTGAATTGCTCGTCGTGCGGCGCCTCGCCCTTGCGCACCACGCTGACCCACAGGTCGTGCGACAGTGCCGCCGCGCCCGACAGCGTCAGCCCGGCTACGACCGCCAGGATCGTCGCGAACGCGACCGCGGCGATGAAGCCGAGCAGCGCCTTGCCGCCGAGCACTTCCGCCAGCAGCGGCGCGGCCATGTTGCCGCCCTTGTCGACCGCGACGATCGCATCGTGTCCGACCAGCACCATGGCCCCGAATCCCAGCACGAACGTGAGCAGGTAGAAGCAGCCGATCAGGCCGGTGGCCCAGAACACCGATTGGCGCGCCGCGCGCGCATCGGGCACCGTGTAGAAGCGCATCAGGATGTGCGGCAGGCCCGCGGTGCCGAACATCAGCGCGAGCCCGAGCGAGACCGCCTCCCACGGCGAACTGATCAGCTTGCCCGGCGCCAGCACGTTGGCGCCATAGTGGTCCGCGGCCGCGGCGAACAGCCGCAGCGGGTTGAAGCCGAACTGCGCGAGCACCATCGCCGCGAGCAGCGCCGCGCCGCCGAGCAACAGCGCCGCCTTGACGATCTGCACCCAGGTGGTGGCGATCATGCCGCCGAACAGCACGTAGGCCAGCATGACCGCACCGACGATGACGATCGCGGTTTCGTAGCTCAGGCCGAACATCAGCTTGATCAGGTTGCCGGCGCCGACCATCTGCGCGATCAGGTACAGCGACACGACCGCGAGCGCGCCGATCGCCGCCGCGACGCGCACCGGACGCTGGCGCAACCTGAAACTGACGACATCGGTGAACGTGTACCGGCCCAGGTTGCGCAGCGGTTCAGCGATCAGGAACAGCACCACGGGCCAACCGACCAGCCAGCCGGTCGAATAGATCAGGCCGTCGAATCCGGAGGTCGATACCAGCCCGGCGATGCCGAGGAAGCTGGCGGCGCTCATGTAGTCGCCGGCCAGCGCGAAACCGTTCTGCCGGCCGCTGATGCGCCGGCCGGCCGCGAAGAACTCCTCGGTGCTGCGCGTGTGCCGCGCCGCCCACCACGTGATGCCCAGCGTCAGCGCGACGAACGCGAGGAAGAAACCGATTGCGGTCGAATTCGGCGTGCCGAGCAGCGTGCCGGCAGTCACGGCGGCGGACCCGCGGCGCGGAACTCGCTGACCCGCCGGTCGAGGTGCGCATTCGCCCAGCGCACGTAGTACCAGGTGAGGATCCATGCGGCGACGATCACCAGCGCGCCGAGCAGCACGCCAACGCTGAGGCCCGGCGCGAGCAACGTGCCGAGCAGCGGCTTGTCGAATGCGACCAGCAGCACGAAGCCGAAGTACACCAGCACCATGACCGCACTCAGCGCCGCGGCGATGCGCCAGCGTTGGCGTGACAGGTGGCCGAGCGTCATGGGCGCGCTACTTCATCGTCGGCATCATGAAGTCGGCCCCGCCCGCGGTCGGCGCGGGCCAGCGGCTCGTGACCGTCTTCTGCCGCGTGTAGAAGCGCACGCCCTCGGGGCCGTGCACGTGGTGATCGCCGAACAGCGAGGCCTTCCAGCCGCCGAAACTGTGGAAGGCCATCGGCACCGGAATCGGCACGTTGACGCCGACCATGCCGATCTGGATGCCGTTGGTGAACTGCCGCGCGCTGCGGCCGTCGCGCGTGAAGATCGCGCAGCCGTTGCCGAATTCATGGCGATTGACCAGCTCGATCGCCGCCGGCAGGTCGGCGACGCGCACCATCGACAGCACCGGCCCGAAGATTTCCTCGCGGTAGATCTTCATCGCCGGCGTCACGCGGTCGAACAGGCAGCCGCCGAGGAAGAACCCCTGCTCGTGCCCGGGCAGCGCGAAGCCGCGGCCGTCGACCAGCAGCTTCGCTCCTTCGCTGACGCCGCTGTCGATGTAACCGAGCACGCGCTCGCGGTGCGCGGCGGTCACGAGCGGCCCCATGTCGGCCTGCTCGTCCATCGAGTGCGACACGCGGAGCTTGCGCACCCGCGGCACCAGCCGCGCGGCCAGTTCGTCGGCGGTCTTCTCGCCCACGGCCACGACCACCGAGATCGCCATGCAGCGTTCGCCGGCCGAGCCGTAGCCGGCGCCGAGCAGCGCATCGGCTGCCTGGTCGAGATCGGCGTCCGGCATGACGACCATGTGGTTCTTGGCGCCGCCCAGCGCCTGCGCGCGTTTGCCGCGTTCGCTGGCGCGCGTGTAGATGTAGCGCGCGACCGGGGTCGAGCCGACGAAGCTGATCGCGCGCACCAGCTCGTGGTCGAGCAGCGCATCGACGGCCTGCTTGTCGCCGTTGATGACGTTGAACACGCCGTCCGGCAGGCCGGCTTCCTTCAGCAGCTCGGCCAGCAGCAGCGCGGTCGAGGGATCGCGCTCCGAGGGCTTGAGCACGAAGCAGTTGCCGCAGGCGAGCGCCACCGGGAACATCCACAGCGGCACCATCGCCGGGAAATTGAACGGCGTGACGCCGGCGACGACGCCGAGTGCCTGGCGCATCGAATAGCTGTCGACCTCGCGGCCGACATTCTCCGAGTACTCGCCCTTGAGCAGCTGCGGGATGCCGGCGGCGAATTCCACCACCTCGACCCCGCGCGTCAGCTCGCCGCGCGCATCGGCGATCACCTTGCCGTGCTCGCGCGAGATCTGCGCGGCGATACGCTCGGCGTTGTCGAGCAGCAGCGCGCGGAAGCGGAACATGACGCGGGCCCGCAGCAGTGGCGGCAGTTGCGACCAGGCCGGAAACGCCTCCTGCGCGGCCGCCACGGCCTGGCCGACCTCGGCGGTGCTGGCCAGCGCCACGCGCCCGCTGACCCGGCCGCTGCTCGGGTCGAAGACGTCCGCATGGCGACCGGAGGCGCCAGCCACGCGGCGGCCTCCGATCCAGTGGGCAATTTCGGGGCTGGTCGCGACGGCTGGGATGGCGTTCATGGTGGCGCGATCATACGCAACCCTCAACGCTTTCGGCTAGTTGCAGGTGCCGGCCCGCTGGACACTTCCGGCGGGTTTGCCGCCAAGAGCTAGTGATCGGCGATCGGCATCAGCACCTCGGTCGAGACGCTGTAATCGGCCATCGAAACCTGGTGCGGCACGCAGCGCGTCCGGTACTCGGTTTTGCGCAGCGCAAAGCCCTTCTGCAGCAAATCGCGGATCTGCTCGACCAGCTCGCACTCTCCATCGCCCATGAAACTGGGGCGGTTCGGCGCCAGCTGCACCTTGACCCAGTGGGCCTTGACCGCATCGGCGGGCGCCGGGTCGGGCGCGGGTGCCAGCGCGCTGAATTCGGCCGTGACCCAGGCGAATTTGCTGGGACGGCTCGAGCCGTAATCGCAGCCGGTCGCGTGCACCTTCAGGTCGCTGCGCGCACCGAAACTCAGCAGGATCTGCCGGACCTTGCCCTCGAGGCCGTCGCAGGTATAGAGCGCGGTGAAGCCGGTGTAGTCGAACTTGAGCTTCTGGTCATGCCATTGGGCCAGCGTGGTGGCCGCGGACGCCGTCGGCGCGGGCGCAGCGGCCGGTGTCGCGCTCGCCGCCGACGCCACCATGGCTGCACCCAAGGACAGCAGCCCGCTCGCGGCACAGGCCGCATACCGGGACGATGAAAGCTTCCGCCACATGATGCACCTCCTCCACTGGCACGATGATCGTTTGACCGCGCCCATCGACCGAGGTTCGGCGCCGCCTCGCCGCCGGCGCACCCGCGCTGGCCTTCTAAGATTGCGGCTTCACCGCGTGGCCGCCGAAAGCATTGCGCAGGCGGGCGAGGAAACGCGCGCCGTAGTCACCGCGCCCCTGGCTCGCGAGCCGCACGTTCAACGCGGCGGCGGTCACCGGCAGCGGCACGCCGAGATCAAGGCCCTCGCGCACGGTCCACCGGCCTTCGCCCGAGTCGGCGACGACGGGCGCGACCTTGTCCATCAGCGGATCGGCGCGCAGCGCGCCGGCCGCGAGGTCGAGCAGCCACGAACGCACCACGGTGCCGTGCCGCCAGGCTTCGGCAATCGCGGCGACATCGAGCGCGAACTCCTGTTTCGCGTGCAGCAGCGCGAACCCCTCCGCGTAGGCCTGCATGGCCCCGTACTCGATGCCGTTGTGGACCATCTTGGCGTAGTGGCCGCTCCCCGATGGTCCGCAGTGCACCCAGCCGCGGTCGGGAGCCGGCGCCAGCGCCTGGAACAGCGGCAGGAGCGGCGCCACCGCGGCTTGCGGCCCGCCGAACATCAGCCCGTAGCCTTCCGTCAGCCCCCACACCCCGCCCGACACGCCGACGTCGATGAAATGCAACCCCCGCGCCTCGAGCGCAGCGGCCTGGCGCACCGTGTCGTGGTAATCCGCATTGCCGCCATCGAGGATCACATCGCCGGGCGAGAGCAGCGCAGCGATCGCATCGATCGCCTGGTTCGTGATCGCACCGGCCGGCAGCATGACCCACACGGCGCGCGGCGGGCGGAGTTGGGCGACTGCTCCCGCGAGACTGTCCGCCGTCGTCACATTGGGCTCGTCGGCGAGCGCGGCGCGCGCGCCCTCCGCCACGTCGTAGCCGCAGACCGGAATGCGTGCTCGCGCCAGTCGCCGCAGCATGCTCGCGCCCATGCGCCCGAGGCCCACCATGGCCAGCGCGCGATCGGCGGTTGCGCGATCGGCGCTCATTGCATGTGCTGGCCGCCGTTGATGGCGATGTTCGCGCCGGTCACGAACGCGGCCTCTTCACTCGCCAGGTAGGCCACCAGCCCCGCGACTTCTTCGGGTTTACCGAGCCGCCCCATCGGAATCTGCGGGATGATCTTGGTGTCGAGCACTTCCTTCGGAATCGCCATGACCATCTGCGTGCCGATGTATCCGGGCGAAATCGTGTTGACGGTGACGCCCTTGCGCGCGACCTCGAGCGACAAGGCCTTCGTGAAACCATGCATGCCGGCCTTCGCGGCCGAATAGTTCGTCTGGCCGAAGGCGCCCTTCTGCCCGTTGACCGAGGAGATATTGATGATGCGGCCCCAGCCGCGCTCGACCATGCCGTCGCACACTTGCTTGCTGACGTTGAACACCGAATCGAGGTTCGTGTGCAGCACCGCATCCCAGTTGACGCGATCCATCTTCTTGAAGGTCATGTCGCGCGTGATGCCGGCGTTGTTGACCAGGATGTCGACCGGGCCCAGCTCCGCGCCGACCTTCTGCACGCAGCCGACGCAGGATTCCCAATCGGTCACGTCGCAGGCGTAGGCGTGGAAGGTGTAGCCGCGCGCCTTCATTGCCGCGAGCCAGGCCTGCGCCTTGGTGTTGCCCGGCGAATACGTCGTGGCGACCGTGTGCCCGAGCGCCGCGAGCTTGATGCAGATGGCTTCGCCGAGCCCGCCCATGCCGCCGGTGACCAGCGCAACGCGTTTCTTGTCCATCGTCCGAACCCCCTGTATCTCTTGTGCTGGTGTCAGTCGCGCTCGACGGCCAGCGCCACGCCCATGCCGCCGCCGATGCACAGGCTCGCGAGCCCGCGCTTCGCGCCCCGCCGCGCCATCTCGTGCAGCAGCGTCACGAGGATGCGGCAGCCCGAGGCGCCGATCGGATGACCGATGGCGATCGCGCCGCCGTTCACGTTGATCTTCGAGGTGTCCCAGCCCATGTCGCGGTTGACGCCGATCGCCTGCGCCGCGAACGCCTCGTTGATTTCCATCAGGTCGACGTCGGAGTGTGTCCAGCCCGCCTTCTTCAGGCACAACTGGCTCGCCGGCACGGGACCCAGGCCCATCAGCTTCGGATCGACGCCCGCCGACGAGTAGGCCTTGACGCGCGCCAGCGGTTTCAATCCCAGTTCGCTTGCACGCCGCGCGGACATCATGACGACCGCCGCCGCGCCGTCGTTGAGGCCCGAGGCGTTGCCGGCCGTGACCGTGCCCTCCTTGCTGAAGGCGGGCTTCAGTTCAGCGAGCGCCTCGACCGTCGCGCCGGCGCGGATGTACTCATCGGCGTCGAAACGTACGGTGCCCTTCTTGCCCGCGATTTCG
>JAFEDW010000150.1 GCA_018241455.1 Pseudomonadota bacterium
TTCGAGCGGATGATCGTCGTGTTGCGGCCCGTATTGCCGCCGCCGATCCAGCCTTTCTCCAGCACCGCCACGTTGCGGATGCCGTGTTCCTTCGCCAGGTAATAGGCCGCACCGAGGCCGTGCCCGCCGCCGCCGACGATGATCGCGTCGTAGCCGCGCTTCGGGCTCGCCGCGCGCCACTGCTGCTGCCAGCGGCGCTGGCCGGAGAATCCGCCCAGCAGCAGCGCCAGGGCTGAGAACCTGCTGGCCAATGATCAGGCCCGCAGCTGCACGTTGTCCGGATCGTACGGCGATTCGCGCACCACCGTGGCCGCATGGCGCTTGCCGAGGATCTCGATCTGCAGCTCGGTGCCGAGCGCCGAATACGCGGGCTTCACGTAGCCGATCGCGATACTCTGCTTCACCGCGTGGCCGTAGCCGCCCGCGGTGGCGCGACCGACCATCTTGCCGCCCTGGTCGAACAGCGGCTCGTTGCCGAGCGGATCGGCATCGGTGACGCCGTGCACGACGAGCGTCACGAAATGGTTGGGCACGCCTGCGGCCTGCTGCTTCAGCAATGCGTCGCGGCCGATGAACTCGCCCTTGTTCAGCCGCACAAAACGGTCGAGGCCGGTCTCGAAGGGCGTGTAGTCGCGCGTCATGTCGCTGCCCCACATGCGGTACGACTTTTCCAGTCGCATCGATTCCATCGCGCGCATGCCGGCCATGCCGATGCCATGCTCGGCGCCGGCCTTGAACAGCGCCTCGAACAGGTGGTGCGCGTATTCGATCGGGAAGTGCAGCTCCCAGCCCAGCGAGCCGACGAAATTGACGCGCAGCGTGTACACGTCGACGGCCAATCCGACCTCGAGCACCTGGCTCGACAGCCACGGGAACGCTGCGTTATCCAGCGGCGCATCGATGAGCTTGGCCAGCACGTCGCGCGAGCGCGGTCCGGCGACGACGAAGCAGCCGCGCGCGCTGGTGATGTTCTGCAGCGTGACCGAGCCGTCCGTGGGCAGGTGCTTGCGCAGGTAGTCGGCGTCGTAGCGTTCGGCGGCGCCGGCACTGACGACGTAGAACGTACCGTCCGGCAGCTTGGTGATCGTGAACTCGGAGCGGATCCCGCCGCGCGGCGTCAGCGCATGGCAGAGCGCGATGCGTCCGGCCTTGACCGGCACCTTGTTCGCGACCAGCGAATCGAGCCAAGCCTCGGCACCTGGACCACCGACGATGTGCTTCGTGAACGGAGTGAGGTCGATGATGCCAACCTGGTTGCGCAGCGCCAAGCACTCGCGGCCGACATGTTCGAAGTAATTGGTACGCCTGAAACTCCACACATCCTTCCGCTCGACGCCCGGCGGCGCGAACCAGTTGGCACGCTCCCAGCCGTAGCGTTGGCCCCACACAGCGCCGAGCGCATTCAGGCGATCGTAGATCGGGCTGGTCTTGGCCGGGCGCGCGGCGGGGCGCTCTTCATCCGGGAAATGGATCGTGAAGACCTCCTGGTAGGTCTCCTCGTTCTTCTTCACGACATAGCGCTTCGACGTGTAGGGTCCGAAACGGCGTGGATCGACGGCCAGCATGTCGATGCCGGGCTCGCCTTCGACGATCCATTCCGCCAGCTGCCAGCCCGAGCCGCCGGCGGCCGTGACGCCAAAGCTGTGGCCTTCGTTGAGCCACAGGTTGCGATGGTTCCAGGCCGGGCCGACCAGCGGGCTGCCGTCGGGCGTGTACGAAATCGGGCCGTTGATGATGTCCTTGATGCCGAGGTCGGCGAGCGCCGGCACGCGGCGCACCGCGGCCTCGACGTGCGGGGCGAGGCGCTCGATATCGCCTTCGAACAGGCTCTTGCCGAACCAGTCGGGTACGCCGTCGGCAAAGCGCGCGGGCGCGCCTTTTTCATAAGGCCCGAGGATCCAGCCCATGCGCTCCTCGCGCAGGTAGTAGGACTGGTCGGACTCACGCAACACCGCGAGCTCGCGGCCGCCACCGCTGCGGTAGGACTTCAGCTTCGGCGATTCCTCGAAGATGATGTACTGGTGTTCGACCGGGATCGCCGGCACGTTGAGGCCGAACATGCGGCCGATCTGGCGGGCATAGTTGCCGGTCGCGCAGACGACGTGCTCGGCGGTGATGTCGCCCTTGTTCGTGGTGACGCGCCACTCGCCCGACGGCGTGCGCGCGACGCCGGTCACTTCGGTGCGTTCGTTGATTTCAGCGCCGCCCGCGCGGGCACCCTTGCGCAGCGCCATCGTCAGGTCGGCGGGCGCGATGTGGCCGTCGTCCGGGTGGTACAGCGCACCGACGATCTTCGCCGTTTCCTTGCCGTCGCCGAGGTTCACGAGTGGCCAGAGCTCGGCCACCTGCTTGGGCGTGATCACTTCGAAGGGCACGCCGATCGTGTTCGCGGTGCCGCAGTACTTGTAGTACTCGTCCATGCGTGCGGCGTTGGTCGCGAGCCGCAGGTTGCCGGTCACGTGGAAGCTGACATCCTGCCCAGTCTCGGCCGGCAAGCGCTTGTACAGGTCGACCGAATACTTGTGCAGCTGGCCGACCGTGTAGCTCATGTTGAACAGCGGCAGGAGCCCGGCGGCATGCCAGGTCGAACCCGCGGTCAGTTCGGACCGCTCCAGCAGCACGGCATCCGACCAGCCCTTCTTGACCAGGTGGTAGAGCGTGCTGACGCCCACGACGCCGCCGCCGATGACCACGACACGAGCATGAGATTTCATGGATTGGGTCCCCTCGCCAGTTAGTCTAGCCACTGTCGGGGTGGGCTGCGCTCCATTTGCGACAGATGCTTGCGCAAAAACGTCAGTGCCCGAAGGGCTGCCGGCAGCTCAAGGCGAGACCTGGGGCTCCGGTTCCGCGCCGGTGGCGCGGCGCGATCGCGAGCGCGCATTCTGCAGCACGGGATAGGCGAAACTGGCCAAGTGGGAATGAACGCGGCGCAAGTCGCGCACGATCCGCAGCAGCAGGCCGCTCTCTTCAGCCACCCGTTCCACCGAGTCGCTGCTGGCAGCGCTTCCCGGCGCAGCGACTTCGCGCAGCATGCGCACGCTGAGCGCGGTGGCATCCGCCTCCATCTGCAGGAATTGGCGCTTGCGGCCCACCAGTTGCTGCGAAGCCGCCACATCGCCGCCGAGGAACACAGCCAGGGCCAGCTTGTGGCTCTCGACGAGTTCGGCGTGCATGCGCGTGACGACCGCGATTTCCTCGGGCGCCAATGTCTGCCCGTGCTTGAGCTCCTTGACCGCGAAGTCGGCGAGGCTGTTGGCGACGATATCCGCAATGTGTTCGAAATTGATCACCGCGGCGAGGATCTCCTGGCCCTTGT
This sequence comes from Pseudomonadota bacterium, assembly GCA_018241455.1. Lineage (GTDB taxonomy): Bacteria > Pseudomonadota > Gammaproteobacteria > Steroidobacterales > Steroidobacteraceae > FEN-1191. The sequence continues at coordinate 3,320 of JAFEDW010000150.1, forward strand.
CGCCTTCGCGCCGGTCGTCGAGAGTCTGCTCGCCGCCGATGGCCACAAGATAGCTCCGGATCGCACCGCCGAGCTGACGGGTCGCGCGGTCGTTCGCGCCTATGCCCGTGGCCAGAGCGGTATCGCCGGAGCGCAACAGCGCGAGCGTGTCATCGAGCATCGTCCTGATCAGGTCGGACATCCGCAGCGTCTCGCGCGAGGCGTTCGCGAGTGCAACGCTGGCGGCGTCGATGGCGGCACGTTCGAGGTATAGCGGCCGCCCGGGGTCCGCTGGGCGCGGCGGGTCCGGCAGCCAGTACAGCAGCAGCCTCGCGCTGCGTTTCACCGCGAACAGGAATGCCGCCGCCAGCGCGAGGTTGAACACCAGGTGGAAATTGACCGCCAGACGCGCATCGCCCGGCAGGAAGCGAGCCAGCAGATGCGTGATGGGCGTCAGCACCGGCAACAACGCCAACACTCCAGCCAGCCGCACCAGCAGGTTGCCCAGCGGCAGGCGGCGCGCCTCGGGTGTCGATGCGTGCAGCAGCGCCGGCATCGCGCCGCCAAGGTTTGCGCCGAGCACCATCGCCAGCGTCTCGGTTGGACCAATCACGTGGTTCGCGGCCAGCGAGCCCACGACCAGCACGATCACCACGCTCGAATGGCAACCCCAGGTCAGCAGCGCCGCCAGCAGCACGGTCAGCAGCGGATCAGCAGCCAGCGCCTGCACGAAGGAGCGCAGCGCCGGCGTGTTCTCGACCGGCGCGAGCGTATGCTGGAGCAGCGCGAGTGCCATCAGCATCAGCCCGAGGCCGATCACCGCGCGCCCGACGTTGCGCACGCGGCTGCCGCGCGACCAGCGGAAGGTCAGTACGCCTGCCAGCACGAGGGGAGGTGCGAACATTGCGACGTTGAAGGACAAGGCCTGGGCCACCAGCGCCGTGCCGACGTTGGCGCCGAGCATCACGGCCAGCGCCGGCGCGAGTGCAATCACGCCTGCTGCCGTGAACGAGGTGGCCATGAGACCGACCGCCGTGCTGCTCTGCAGGAGTGCGGTGATGCCGACGCCGGTGAAAAAGGCGCGCCAGCGATCGCCGAGGTTGCGTTCAAGCGCGCGCCGCAGGGTGGTGCCGAAGCCGCGCTGTATGCCGGTGCTGACCATGTGGGTACCCCAGAGCAGCAGGCCCACGTATCCCGATAGGTTGACGAGTATCAGCGTCCCGGACAATTAACTAGGCCTCCTTGCGGTCATTGCGCCGCATCAGCGTCAGGGCCAGCAGGGCGGAAGCGACCATCAGGAACAGGCTGACGGCGTTGAGCACCGGCGTCGCGCCTTCGCGCATGCGGCCGTACATCATGATCGTCAGCGGCGCGTCGGCGCCGACCAGCATCAGCGTCGTGTTGAAATTCTCGAACGACATCAGGAATGCAATCGCCGCGGAACCGATCAGCGCCGGCCTGAGATACGGCAGCGTGATCGTGCGCAGCACCGCGGCGCGCGTTGCGCCGAGGTTCAGCGCGGCATCCTCGAGCGTGCGATCGAAGCGCTTCAGGCGTGCACTGATCGTCAGCGTCGCGATCGCCACGATGTAGGAAAATTGCCCGAGCACGACCAGCGGCAACCCAGGACGCAGGAAGTCGAGTTCCAGTCCGAACAGGTCGCTGGCGACGTCGGCGATGCGGCTGGCGAAGGCCAGGATCGAGATGCCGAGGATCACGCCGGGAATCACCAGCGGCACCAGCATCAGCATCGACAGCGCGCCCTTGCCGGGAAACTGCGCGCGCTCCATCAGGAAGGCGTTGGCGGTGCCGACGACCACCGACAGCGTCGTGACCCAGCACGCGACGACGAAGCTGGTCCAGATGCTGCCGAGCAACGCGCTGTCCTTGAACAGGCCGACGCGCCCCTTGGCCTCGTTGCCGAGGAACCAGTCGAGCGTGAATCCGTGCCAGGGCGGCGCCGGATAATCCGCGTTGTTGAACGCGAACACGGCCACGATCACCAGTGGCAGGAAC
>JAFEDW010000151.1 GCA_018241455.1 Pseudomonadota bacterium
GCCCGATGCGGGCGCAGTGCCGGCCGCCGTCGCGCCCGCGGCCACCCGCGTCGCGGCGGGTTGCGGCGCGGCAGGTGGCGGCGCGGCGGGCGGCGCGCTCAGCGTGCGCTGCAACTCGCCCCACAGCTCGGTCTTGGCGTAACGCGCCGGGCTGAGCTCGGCCAGCGCCTGGAAACTCTTGCGCACGGATTCATCATAGAGCCCATCCAGCGTGCGCTTGGCGTTGAGCTCGTGGATCGCGATCGCCTGTTCCTCGAATGGATTGGCCTGCTCCTCCAGCAACGCATCGAACTGCTCGCGCTCTTCGTCGCTGAGCTTCTTCGGCCGCTCCGAGGCCAGCAGGTCGCGACTGAGCGTGCGATACAGCTCGGCCATCTCGTAGGTGGCCGCGGTCGTCGTCGAGGCGACCTCATACGCGGCCACCGCCTTGTACCCGGCCAGCGCGGTCTCCATGGCCTGTTTCTTCGCCGCCAGCGATTTCTTCAGCGGCGCCGTCAGGCGGATCGCGCGGAACGCGTCGCGCGCCGGCTCGGCCAGCGCCAGGCGCGCCGTGGCGGCGAGGAAGCGCGTGCGGTCGGTGCGTTGCGAGCCCGCGGCGCCATCGGCCTTGATGATCTCGTTGCGCCAGCGCGCCAGCGCCGCCTGGTCGCCGGACTTGCTTGCCAGGTCGGCGAGCCGCGCGCGCGCTTCTTCCGCATCGGCGAGCGGTTGCGGATAACGCTGCACGAACTGCTCGAGCAGCGCAGCGGTGCGCGCCGCATTGCCGGACTTCTCGTACAGGTCGGCCGCGCGCAGCGTCGCCTCGCGCGCCACGCCCGGATCTTCTCCCGGGCCGTTGGCGATGCGCTCGAACTCGACTGCCGCCTGCGCCCCGCGCCCGGCCTCGACGTAGGCCACCGCGAGCTTGCGCGTGATGTCGGCGCCGTATTCGGTCTTCGGATAATCGCGCCGGTATGCTTCCAGCACGCCGATCGCCTGGTCCCACTGCTTGGCGTTGATCAGCGATGCGGCCGCGTCGTATTGCGCGGTCGGCACGATCTTCGAAGCGGGCGCGACGCTGGCGACACGCAGGAAATCCGCCGCGGCGCCGGTCTCGTCGCCGGCCTTGCGCTTCGCCTCGCCCTGCCGGTACACGGCCGCGGCGAGACGCTCGGTCAGGTCGCCGTGCTCGGGCGCGGCGGCCGGCGTCAACTGCAGCGCGCGCAGGAACGCCGGCTCCGCCTGCGCGTAGTCGGCCTGGTCGAACTGCGACTGGCCGATGATCGTCCAGCCGATGCGCTGCTTGGCGGCGTCCACCGGTGGATCGCGCGCCAGCAGCATCTGCGCCAGCTTGATCGCGCGCGGCAGGTCATGCGCGGCGTAGACATCCTGCGCCGCACGCGTCAGCACGCTGGCGCTCTCCGGATGCGTGGGAAACACCTGCGCGAAATGCACGCCCGATTCCATCGCGCGCGCGTGGATCGGGGCACGCGCCGCCGGGGCCGCCAGCCCTTCTTCCTTCTGCAGCGCCACGAGCGCCGCGTAGCCGGCCGCGGCCGAACGCGCGCCGGGCGGATACGCGTAGGCGGTGCGCTCGTATTCGGTCGCGGCTTCCGAGTACTGGTGGCTCTCGAACAGCGCATCGCCCAGCAGGTAGTTGTTCTCGGCGCTGTCCGGATCGTCCGGGAACGAGGCCAGCAGGTCGCGGTACCAGCTGGCGGCGCGCGTGTAGTCGCCGGGCTGCTTCGATTTCTGCGCGTTCGCGTGGTAGAACTGCGCCAGGTCCTTGAGGTTGGTCTTCAGCTCGGCCACCACTTCCGGGAAGGCGCTGCGCTCGCGCTGCTTCCAGAACGGCGCCTCGAAGCCATAGCTGCGCACGTACTCGGCCTTGCCCTCGACGACCAGGTCGGCGAATCCGCCCTTGGCGTAGGCGTCGATCGCCTGGTTCGACAGCGTCGGCGCGTGTTCATCGACCGGATCGCGCGCCACGAACGCACGATAGGTGGTGGCCGCGTCCTGGTAGCGCTGCTTGGTGACGTACAGGTCGCCGAGCCGCGAGTACAGCAGCCAGGCGTAGGGCGTCTTGCCGCGGGCGCCGAGCAGGCGGTCGAGCGACTGCGCGCCATCGAGGTACGAGAACGCGATGCTCATGACGCGCAACGTGTCATCGCTGAGTTCGCGGTCGGCGCGCGACAGGCTGTCCCAGCGCCGCGGTGCGCCGCTCTTGCGGTCGAGCAGCGTGCGATCGAGCAGCTGCATGAACGGATTGAGGCAGCCCTCGTACTCCGATTCCTTGAACAGCGACCAGCCATCCTTGTAGAGGCTCTGGTCATAGAACGTCGAACCGCCGGGTCCATGGCTGATGACCTGCTGGTAGGCGGCCTCGGCATCGGCGTAGCGCTTGGCGGAGAACAGCAGCTCGCCGCGGCGGAAATGCACCTCGGCGATCTCGCGGGTATGCGGGTAGGCAGCCACGATGCGATCGAGCGTCGCCAGCGCCTGCTCCGGCTGGCCGGTCGTCTCGTAGGCGCGCGCCAGCTGGTAGAGCACCTGGTCGTTGCGTGCGTAGTCCGGATAGGCCTTGAGCAGCGTGCCGTACAGCTTGATCGCCTCGGCGCCCTGGATGTCGACCTGCGTCACCTCGGTCGACAGGCGTTCGAGTTCGCCGGATTCCAGGTTCAGGTCGGCCAGGCGCCGCATTGCCTCGGCGCGCAGTTTCGGATCGGTGTTCTGCAGCTTCAGGAAGTCTCGGTAGCTCTGCATCGCCTTGGTCGAACCGCCGTTGACCGTCGCGTCGGGGCGTACGTCCACTTCGCGCTTGGCCAGGTCGGCGATCGTCGGGGCCTTCTGCGCCGACGGCTGCGGTTTCTTCTTGGCGGCCAGCACCGGCTGCGCGCCCATGGCGAGCAGCAGCGCAAACGCGCAGGCCCATTCAAGCGACCGCCTCATTGCGGCATCGCTCCGTTGTCGGCTGGCGCGGCTGGCGACGCCGGCGCGGGAGCCGGTGCCGGCGGCGGCGCCGAGGCGCGATCGTAGATATCGGCGAGCGCGAAGCGCGCCTGCACTTCGTACGCCGCCAGGCGATCCTTCTGCTCGAGCAGCGCATTGCTCGCGAGCTGCTCGAGGTACTGGTTCTGCTGCTGTGCGGACTGCGCCAGGCGGTCCTTCAGTTGTGCGATGCGCGCGGCGAGCGCGGCGATGCGCGCCTCGAAATCGCCGGTGTTGGTCGGCACGCTGCTGCGCGCGCGCTGCACGCGCACCCAGCGGTTCTGCGCTTCGTTCAACAGCGCATCGAGCGCGCGCAGTTCGCGGCGCTCGGCATAACTGCGTTCCTTGAACTGCGAATCGAGCTTCCAGTAGAGCACGCCCTTCATCAGCCGCAGCTTCTCGCGGTCGGTCTGCTGTTCATCCGCGTCCATGCCGGTGGCCTCGGCCAGCGCCGTTTCGAGCGCGCGCACCTTGGCCCACTGCGTGCGTTCCTCGGCCGTGCCCAGCGCGGCGACATCGGCGCCGGTCTCGATCGCCGTCAGCCGTGAGTCAACCGCCGCGCGCGCCGCCAGCAGCTTCGCCGGCGCATTGCTGGCCAGCAGCGCATCGGCGCGCGGCAGCCGCTCGGCCTGCGCGCGCTCGCGCGTGTCGATCATCGCGCGGAACGCGTCCATGCTGTCGTCCCAACCCTTGAGCGTGCCGGCCAGGTAGCCGAGGTCGCGGTAGTTCTTCAGGCCTTCCTGGAAATCGTTGTCGGCCAGCAGGCTGTACAGGTAGCGCGACTGCGGGGCGTCGGGCAATTGCTTCAATTGCCAGAACCAGCCCTGCTGGTCGGCCTGCGGGTCCGTGCCGAGCAGGTCGTCGGTCAGGTGGCCTTCGCCGATGCGCGTGACCGCCGTGTCGATCTGCTGCGCCTCGTTGTCGAAGGACTTGATCGCCGACTCGTAGAACTCGGCTGCCTGCGCGTTGGCGTTGAGCTTGCCGTAGGCGTACGGCACCGCGAGGTAGGATTCCTGCACCGCTGCGTCGAGCAGGTTGCGACCATGCAGCTCGGTCCACGGCGTCAGCGCCTCGCGATACCGGCCGAGCGCGGCCTCGGCCCAGCCCATGCCGAGCAGCGCGCGCGTGGAATACGGGCCGGACAGCCGCACGCGTTCGAGCGCCGCGCGCGCCGCGGTGGGGTTGTTGGCCTGCAGCCAGGCGTAGCCGAGCGCGAGGTTGGCCTTGTCACGGAGCGCCGCCATTTCGCTGCCCGGCGTGTCCATCGTGCCGACCTGCGTCAGCACCGGATCAGCCTCCGCCAGCCGGTTCTGCCGCACCAGCGCGACGCCGAGGTTGAAGCGCGCGTAGGCCATCCAGTCCGGCGGCCCCTGCCAGTGCGCGAGGCGCGCGGCCGCTTCATCGAAGCGTTGCTGGCGCATCAGCACGTTGACCAGCAGATGCTGCCGCTCGGCTTCCAGTTCGGGCGCCAACTCGCCGCTGATGTGCGACAGCGATTCCTCGCTGCGATCGAAGTAGCCGCGCGCGTACCAGACCTTCGCCAGGTAGAACCAGGCGCGGTTGCGGATCACGGCCGGCACCTTGTCGGTGAGCAGGCTGGCGAAGCGACGGCCGGCTTCATTGTGCATGCCGAGCGTCAGGTAGAGGCTCCCGGCCAGCAGTTCGGCATCCGCCTCGTTGTGCGGCATGCGCTGCCAGTGCTCGTAGGCCTCGAGCGCAGTGAGCGCGCCCCAGGTGTCGCCGGAGTAGAAGCGGAACAGCACGTCGCCGTAGTGCAGGTCCTGCACGCGCTGCTTCGGCAGGCTGTCGGGCGCAGCCTTGTGCGCCGCCCACGCCGCGGGACCCGCCAGCGCGCCGCTGAACAGCAGCAGGATCAGCGCTTCGAGCCGCCGCATCGGCGCGCTACTCCCAGTCCTTGATCTCGAATTCGGGTTGCTGGCGGCGCACGCGATCCGAGATCTTCAGCTCCAGGTATTTCGCGCCGACGCCTTTCTCGAACTTGATCGAGGCGCCGCGCCGATAGTCGCGCTCGTTCGGACCCTTGCCGCTGAACAGCGCCACCAATTCGTGCTTGCCGGCCTTGAGATTGCCGACGTACAGGCGCTGCACGCCCCCCTTCAACAGCGCGGCGACTTCGCGCGGCGTGTACAGGTAGTTGCTGACCTCGTGGTTGTCGATCTTCAGCGTCACCGAATCGAGGCCGAAGAACTCGCCGACATCCATCGACACGAACACCGCGACCTGCGTGTTGGCCGGGAACAGCAGTTCTTCCTCGAGCACGAACAGGTCGCGGTTCAGGTCGACCACCGATTGC
>JAFEDW010000152.1 GCA_018241455.1 Pseudomonadota bacterium
TGGATCAGGCCGGCCAGCACCTGCGTCTCCCCGTCCTTGAGCTGCAGCAGCGTGGTCGCGTTGCGCGTGCCGATCGTGTAGGCGCGCGTCTGGCCGATGTTGACCGTATTGGTGATCGAACTCACCTCGAGGTTCATCTTGATGGCGACATCGCCGTCGGAATAGATCGTCGGTTCGACATCGAGCGTCAGGCCGACATCGAGGTATTGCACGTTGGTATTGGAGACGACGCCACCGTTGCCGGAAGCCGTCGCGGCGGTCGTGATTACTGGCACGCGGCTGCCGATCAGGATCTTGGCTTTTTCCTTGTTGCGCGCACGGATGCGCGGACTCGCCAGCACATTGGCATTGCCGGTGGTCGCGAGCGCATCCACCGTGACGCTCAGCGGTGAGACAGTCACGGTCGAGCCGTTGATGTTCGAGGTCGACGAACTGCGGAAATCGTTGAGCACGAGGTTCTGCGGCGTGTTGAGGGTCGCTGATCCGGGATAAGTGATGCCGAGCTGCTGCAGGCGGCTGCGGTTGATCTCCAGCACCTCCACTTCCAGCATCACTTCCGGCTCGGCCAGGTCGACCGAGGCGACGAGCTTCTCCGCCATGCGCACGTTCTCCGGCGTGTCACGCATGACGACCGCATTGGCGCGCTCGTTGACGACCAGCGTCTTGGCGTCGAGCACGGTTTTCAGCAGGCTCTCGACATCCTTCGGCGTGGCGGTGTTCAGGTAGAAGGTCTTGACGATCTGGTCCTGGTAGTCCTTCTGCTTGGCATTCGTGTTCGGGTAGATCAGCACCATGTTGTCCGACAGCACCTGCCGGGCGAGCTGGTTCTGGCCGAGCACCAGGTCGATGGCCTGCTCGATCGGCACATCCTGCACGAAGATCGTGGTCTTGCTGTCGCTCTTGACGTCCTTGTCGAAGATGAAGTTGATGCCGGTCTGGCGCGACAGCACTTCAAAGACCATCTTGGTGGGCGCATCGCGGAACTGCAGCGTGACCGGCCGGTTGTCGCGCGTGCGCAGCTGTGGAGTAACCGCGACCGGGCCGCGGGCGGCGACCATCTTCGCGCGCAGTTCCGTGGCGGCCTTGAAGCCCGGATCCTCGGCCAGCACCGCGCTCAGGCGAGCGTCGCCCTGCGCATCATTCCCGTCCTGGAAGTCCTGCGCCGCCTGCGCAACGCTCTGCGCGTGCCGGCGATCGGCCTCGATGCCCTGCAGCCCCCGGGCAGCGCGGCTGTTGCCGCTCTCGATCGCGGCGGCCCGCTTGTAGGCCGCTTCGGCGGCGGCGGCATCGCCATTGGTGCGCGCCTTGTCGCCGTCGGCGATCAGCTTCTGCACCACTTCGTCGTGCCGGCCCTTCAGGTCGAGCTTGTAGGCCAGGTTGCGCGGATCGTTCGCGACCGCCTGCTCGAGCTTCTGCAGGCCGCTTTCGTAGCGTCCCTGGTCGATGTCGTCGAGCCCCTGCTGGTGCAGGCGCGAGCTCGCGCAGGCTGCGAGCAGCACGATGCCGGCCAGCGCGACACCCAATCGACCGATATTGAAGTTCACTGCGAGTCTCCGATGGCCAGCGTCTGCTGGATGTTCAGCGGCTTGTAGGTGAGCGTCAGCTGGCCGTTCGCGGCGCTGTCGACGCTGTAGGTGTTGTCGATCGTGTCGCCGACATGCACGTCGAACACGCGGTCACCGCGCGTCAGGAAATAGACCGTCGACGAGCCCGGATGCGCATAGCTGCCCATCACGGTGAACGGCAGCGGCGGCGCCGTCGGCGGCGGCGGCGCGACCACGACGACCGGCGCTGGCGGCGGCGGTGGCGGCGCGACGTACCACGATTGCGTGTGGAACAGCGCACCGACCGCCTTGCTCTCGGTGACCCGATGCGCGAGCCGCGTCATCAGGCTGTCGCCATCGCCGCGCCGCGCGCGTGCGCCAGTACCCGCAGCGAGGCCATTGGGCAGTGGCCGCGCGCCACGATCGGCCGGCGCGGCCACGGACTCGGCGGTCGCATCGGGCTTCGACAGCACGACAACGGCGGCCACGATCGCGGCGACCAGGCACAGGATCTTGAATCTCGTCGTGAGTACCATTACGGTTCGCTCCGTACAAAGGCCGAGAACTTGAGCTCGGCGTCAACGCCCTCGTCGCCGACCGTCTTGCGCTCGATGCGCATGCCTTCGACCGCCACCGCCGGCAAGGCCACCAGCGTGCGATCCATGAATTCCCGCAGTTGCGGGTAGGTCGCGTGCACCGGGAAAGTCATGCGGTAGCTGGCCGCGACGCCGTCACGCGCCGGCACATACTCGTATTGCCCGCGCGGCAGTTCGACGCCCGAGGCGCGCGCTTCCTCGACGATCTTCGCGACGATCTCGGGTCCCTCCTCGCGCGGCGGCAGCGCCGACAGCACCGCGCCGGGCGCGGGTCCGATCGCCTTCGTGCCCGCCGCCGGAGCAGCCAGATGCGCCAGCTGGCTCTTGAGCGCCGCGACCACGCCGCCCTGCGGCAGGTTGTTGGCGAAGAACACGGTCGCGGCCAACACGACCGCCGTGATGCCGGCCACCGTTGCCGCGCCGATGCGGCGCACCTGGTAGACCACCTCGGCCAGTGCGCGATTGCCGCTGACCAGCAGCACATCGACCGCCGAGCGATTGAGCGGAGCCACGGGCGGCGATGCCGCCTGCGGCTGGGAAGCCGCCGGCAGCACCGGCGCTACCGGCGCGGCGGACTTCGCGGGGACGGCGACCTCGACGGCGCGCGTCACCGGGCTCGCCGCTGCGGGCGCCGCGGCGCCTTCGGATTCGAGTTCAGCGGCGCTCATGTCGCATCGCTCCAGTCGGCCTCGATCTGGAAGCGCACCGGATGATCCTTGTCATCGGCCCGCAGCTCGTGATTCTCGAGCATCGGATAGTGCAGCACTTCGGTCTTGCGCAGCCGCTGCACGTAGGCGATCGCCAGTTCCAGCGTGCGCGCCTCGGCCGTCACGCGCACCCGGTGCTTGGCGTGATCGGGCTCGATCGACAACAGCGCGATGTTGCCGGTCTCGTCGCTGCTGGCGCTCTCCAGCTCCGCCAGCAACTGCGACCACGGCGTGCCGAGCTCGCGCACCGTCTTTTCGGCGGTTTGCGCGCTCAGGCCGGTGACCAGTTCGGGGCTCTGAACGTGCCGCAACGAGCCGGCCAGCGCATCGCGCCGCAGCTCCAGGCCCTGGCGCTGCTGCTGCAGCGCGTGCTGCTGCACCAGCGCACCGGCGAGGCACAACGCACCGACCAGCGCCACGGCGAAGCCCAGCGGCCCACCGCGCGAGCGCGTGCCGGCAAAATCCAGTTGCAGCCGCGGCGCGCTCATGCGTGGTTCCTGCGCAGGAATTCGAGCCGGCCGACGGTGGATTCACCGACGGTCTCTTCATCGAGCCACTCCAGATCGGCGCCACCGGCGCCGGCCGCGATGCGCAGCGCCGCGGGCGCGTCGACGTACACGCGGCCCTCCTGCGCCTGGGCATTGGCGAGGCGGCCGAAGGTCTGCAGCCGGCGCAGCTCGACGGCCCAGTCGGCGCCGATGCGCACGCTGTGCACGCGGTCCCAGTTGCCGCTGCCCAGCCGCGCGGCGGCGAGCGACCCCTGCTCGATCGATACGAACCACGCGCCGCTGTCCGGCAGCCGCGTGCGCCAATGGTTATAGGCGGACACCAGCTGCGGCTGCAGCGACTTCAATGGAATACGGTGGCGCAGCAGCAGCGTCTGCAGTTCCTCGAGCAGCTGCGCCGGCAACGCGCAGGCCACCTGCGCGCGGCCCGGGCGCGAATCGGCCAGCGTCACGACCCACTGGCTCACCACTTCACCGTAGATGCCGTTCAACACGTGGCGCGCGTGCGTCTGCCGTTCGGCAGCGCCGGTCAGCACATCGGAGAACGGCACCATTGCGTAACGTACCCAGTGGTCGGACACGACGATGCGCGCCACGGCGCCCTGCCACTCGGGCTTGGCGAGCAGCGCATCGAGCGCGTTCAGCGCATTGCTCCAGTGCCGGTCGTCCTCGAGCTCGTTGCTCCAGTTCGCCTCGCCGACGCTCTTCGGTTTCACGCCGCGCGCCAGCCGCGTCAGCGCCAGCTTGTGCGGCGCGAGGTAGATGCCGATCTCGTCACGCCATAGTGGTGACACGGTTCACCTCCTCGAGCGTGGTATCGCCGCGGCGCACGAGTTCGAGCGCCGATTCGCGGATCAGGCGGATGCCGCCGCGCGCGGCCAGCTCCTTGAGTTGCCGCACCGGCGCGCGCGCGATGATCGCCTCGCGGATCTCATCGTTCAGCACCAGCAGTTCGCCGACCGCCTTGCGGCCCTTGTAGCCGGTGCCGCGGCAGTGCTTGCAACCGCGGCCAACTCTGAATTCGTAGGCAGCGTGCGCGGATATCTGTAATTGGGACTCCTCGAGCAGCCGGCGCGACGGTGTGTACGAATCGGCGCACTGCTCGCACACGATGCGCACCAGGCGCTGCGCGAGGATGCCCGACAGCGCCGCGACGAAACTGTAGGTGTCGACGCCCATGTGCACGAAGCGGCCCATGACGTCGAACACGTTGTTGGCGTGCACCGTGGTAAACACCAGGTGGCCGGTGAGCGCCGACTGGATCGCGATCTGCGCGGTCTCCGGGTCGCGGATCTCGCCGACCATGATCTTGTCCGGATCGTGACGCAAAATAGAACGCAGACCCCGCGCGAAGGTCAGGCCTTTCTTCTCATTGACCGGGATCTGCAATACCCCTGGCAGCTGGTATTCGACCGGGTCTTCGATCGTGACGATCTTGTCGTGACCCGTTTGTGTTTCGGAAATGGCCGCGTACAGCGTCGTGGTCTTGCCACTGCCGGTGGGACCGGTGACGAGCAGCATGCCGTACGGCAGGCTGGACAGGCGCCGCAGCTGGCTCACCATGTCGTTGTCGAACCCCAGGGACTCGAGCGTCAAACCATGCACTTTCTCCGTCAGCGACTGCTTGTCGAGCACGCGCAGCACCGCGTCCTCGCCGAATACGCTCGGGATGATCGAGACGCGGAAATCGATCGCGCGCCCGTCGATGGCCACCTTGAAGCGGCCGTCCTGCGGCACGCGCCGTTCGGAGATATCGAGCTCGGCCATGACCTTGATGCGCGAGATCACCTGCTCGGAGACTTCCGCGCCGGTGACGGTCGCCATCTGCACCAGCACGCCGTCAATGCGGTAGCGAACCACGAGGCCGTTCGCCAGCGTCTCCAGGTGCACGTCGCTGGCGCCGGCGCGCAGCGCG
>JAFEDW010000153.1 GCA_018241455.1 Pseudomonadota bacterium
CGCCGCCGACGATGCGCGACAGCACCTGGGACATCAGCTGGTTCGAGGATCCGGTGTGGCGCAAGGATCGCATCATCGCGATCAACCTGCACATGATCACCGCCTTCCTCGATCGCTACGTGAAGGGCGACGACAGCCGCGCGGCCTATATCGACGGCCTGGTGCCCGAGTCGACGGCCGGCACCTGGCAGGCGCCGCCCGGCACGCCGTACGGTGCGCGCAGCCCGGGTTCGAGCGGGATCACCTTGTGGAAGGGCTTCCAGCGCGACTACGCCGAAGGACTCGAGCTGCTGCACCGCGATGCCGCGAGCGCCGGGGCGGCACAATGATCTGCGCGCAGTGAGTCCCATCACGCTGCTCGACGGCGGCATGGGCCGCGAGCTCAAGCGGATGGGCGCGCCGTTTCGCCAGCCGGAGTGGTCGGCGCTGGCGCTGATCGAGTCACCGGAGTTCGTGAGCCGCGCCCACGCGGCCTACATCGCCGCCGGCGCCGATGTCATCACGACCAACACCTACGCGGTCGTGCCGTTCCATATCGGCGCCGAGCGTTTTCGAAGCGATGGATTCCGCCTGGCTGAGCTCGCCGCGCGCCTGGCGCGAGCCGCGGCCGACCGCGCGCAGCACGCCGTGTCCGTCGCCGGCTCGCTCCCGCCGCCTTGCGGCTCGTATCGCGCCGACCTGTTCGACGCGGCAGCCGCGCGGCCAATTCTGCGCACACTGATCGATGCGATGGGCGGTCAGGTCGATCTGTGGCTGGCGGAAACCCTGAGCTGTGTCGCCGAAGCCGAACTGGTGCGGGAATCGCTGGGGCCGGGGGCCGATGCGCGCGTCAAGCCGCTATGGCTGTCGTTCACGATCGATGATGCCGCGGGTACTGCGACGCCCACTCGACTGCGCTCGGGCGAATCGGTGCGCGCGGCCGCCGAGGCCGCAGTGCGCCTGGGCGCCTCGGCGCTGCTGTTCAACTGCAGCCAGCCCGAGGTGATGGGTGCCGCATTGGATGAGGCGCGCCGCGTATTCGGCGAAGCGGAGCCGTCGGCCCAGCGTATGCAGCTCGGTGTCTATGCCAACGCTTTTCCGCCGGTCAACGCTGCCGAGGCCGAAGCGAACGCCGAACTCAGCGAAATCCGCGCCGACCTGTCGCCTGCAGCCTATGGCCGCTGGGCGACAGATTGGGTCGGGCGGGGCGCGAGTATCATTGGCGGCTGTTGTGGCATCGGGCCGGAGCACATCGCACGGCTGCGCGCCGCACTCTGATCCCGTCCGGCCACGCCGCGAGGACCCGCGCCGACATGCAACCGAATTTCCTGATCCTGATGGCCGATCAACTTTACGCCGGCGCCCTGAAGACGTATGGAGGAAGGGCACTGGCGCCGCACCTCGACTCGCTGGCGGCGCAGGGAGTGGTATTCGACTCCTTCTACTGCAACAGCCCGCTGTGCGCGCCGTCGCGTTTCTCGTTCATGGCGGGCCAGCTGCCGTCCAGGATTGGCGCCTACGACAATGCCGCCGAATTCGCGGCGCAGACGCCGACCTTCGCGCATTACCTGCGTCGCGCCGGCTACCAGACCGCGTTGAGCGGCAAGATGCATTTCTGCGGCCCCGACCAGTTGCATGGCTTCGAGGAGCGGCTGACCACCGACATCTATCCGGCCGATTTCGGCTGGACCCCCGACTGGACGCGCTTCGACGAGCGCCCGGGCTGGTACCACACGATGGATTCGGTGACGCAGGCCGGTGCCTGCACGCGCACCAACCAAATCGACTACGACGACGAGGTCGTCTACGCGGCGCGGCAGAAACTGTTCGATATTGCGCGTGGCAGCGACCGGCGGCCATTCTGCCTGCTCGTGTCGATGACGCATCCGCACGACCCGTACGTCGTGCCGCAGCCGTACTGGGACCGCTACCGCGACGTGGACGTCGGCCTGCCGCGCGTGGCGCAACCGGAGGTGCCCGATGATCCGCATTCGCGCCGCATACGCCATGTCATTGGTCTGGGCGAACAGACGCCGAACGAGTCGCAGGTGCGCGCTGCGCGCCGCGCGTATCACGGTGCCGTGTCGTACGTCGACGACCAGATCGGATCGCTGCTCACGGCGCTGCGCGATGCGCGCCTCGATGGCAATACGATCGTCATCGTACTCGCCGATCATGGCGACATGCTCGGCGAGCGTGGCCTGTGGTACAAGATGAGTTTCTTCGAGCCGGCCTGCCGCATTCCATTGATCGTCGCCGCACCGGGCCGGTTCGCGGCCCGGCGCGTGGCAACGCCAGCCTCGCTGCTCGATATCCTGCCGACGCTGGTCGAACTCGGCAGCGAGCCGAAAGCCGGCGGATGGGCCGCACCGCTCGATGGCCGGAGCCTCGTCGCCGAGTTGACGGGACAGCCGGCCACCGCCACGGAGCAAACGGCCGAAGTGATCGGCGAATACCTGGCCGAGGCGGCGATTGCGCCGATCGTCATGATCCGGCGCGGGCGCTACAAATTCGTGCATTCACCGGTCGATCCGGATCAGTTGTATGACCTCGAGGCCGATCCGGACGAACGCGTCAATCTTGCCGCCCAGGACGGACAGGGTCCCCGGCTGGCGGAATTTCGCGCCGAGGTCGCGCGCCGCTGGCAATTGCCGGCATTGCACGAACAGGTGCTGGCCAGCCAGCGCCGCCGGCACATGGTCTACGCAGCGTTGCGCAGCGGCCGCTACACGCCCTGGGATTTCCAGCCGCGGCGCGACGCGAGCCGCCAGTATGTGCGCAACGACCAGGAGCTCAACGACATCGAGGCGATGGCGCGTTTCCCGCGCGTGAACTGAACCGCGCCACTCAGCGCCGCAGGAAATCGTTGATCGCCTGCGCCACGGCCTGCGGCTGCTCCCAGAACGGCGCGTGCCCGAGGCCTTCGAAGATCTTCACCTGCGCCGTGGGGAGGGCAGCACGCAGGCTCGCACGCTGCGGCTCGTCCATGATCGGATCCTTGCTGCCCCAGATAAGCAGCGCCGGCGCCGTGAAGTGATGCAACGTGCGCTGGAATTCCTCGTAGTCCGGAAAGGTCTGCGACAGCATCGCCAGCCAGATTGGCAGCGGCACCGCGGCGGCATCGCGGCGCTGGCGCCGGTTGAAGGCCGGATCGACGGGCGTCGGCGAACTCCACCATGCGATCATGAACGGTGAGTCCGGATCGAGCGGCTCCTTGAGTGCGCGAATCTGGTCGGCGTAATCGCTGAGATCGGAGGCCCCCACCGGCCGCGGCCCCGGCGGTCGGCCGCCGGTCGAACCGAGCAGCACCACGCGATCGACGCGTTCGGGCCACAGTTCGTCGAAAGCCTGCATGATGATGCTGCCCATCGAACTGGCGATGACGTCGGTGCGCGCGACGTGCAGCCGGTCGAGCAGCAGCCGCAGATCGTAGGCGAAGTCCTGCCGCGTGTAGCAGCATTCCGGCTTGCTCGTGCGCCCGTGGCCGCGCAGGTCCGGGATGATGAGCCGTTCATGCGGCGCGAGGTACGGCACCAACGGTACCCAATCGAGCGCGGTATTCGTGTAGCCGTGCACCAGCAATACCGGCCGGCCGGCCGGCTCGCCAAGTTCGACATATGCCATGCGCAGGCCGTTCGGCAGCATGACGTGCCGATAGGCCTTGTCGAACCGGGCCATGCCGGCCACGACATCGGTCTGCGCGCCGCAGGGCGAAGCAACCGCGAACGTCAACAACAGCAGCAGCAATGGGCGCATAAAACCTCCGGGTCTGATTCAGTGAACCAGGTCACCGAGCGCCGCTTTCAACGGTCCCAGCCATGGTTCGTAATCGCGCCATAGCCCGACGCCCTCGCGGTTGATCGGACGGCGTACCTGCTCGGAACTCGCGGTGCGCACGCTACGCTCGGTGCGGTGGAATTCCAGGCAGGCGGGCTCGAACTCGAGCCCGCAATAGTCGAGCATGCGGCGCACGCTCCCTTCCAGGTCGTCGAGCACATCTTCGTGCTGCACGCGCAGCACGCGACCGGGTAGCACGCGCTCCCAATGCTGCATCAGTTCGACGTAGATGCGGTAGTAGCGGCCGATGTCCTCCAGGCTGTAGGTGAATTCCTGCCCGTTGGCGAACAGCTGGCGGAAATTGCTGAAGCAGCAGTCCAGCGGATCGCGGCGCGCATCGATGATGCGCGCGTTGGGCAAGATCAGGTGAATCAGCGCGATGTGCCTGAAGTTGTTGGGCATCTTGTCGATGAAACGTGGTTTGTCCCCGCGATAGATGCGTGTGTCGGCCAGGTATTGCTCGCCGAAGCCACGAAATGCGGCCACTTCGAGCTCGGCCAGTATGTCGGGGTATCTCGCCGGCGCCTGGTCGGTCTCCCGCCCGTTGAGCCGGTGCACGAGCCGCGGGATATCGGCCAGCTCGCGCGTGCCTTCGACGGCGGAGTGGGAAGCCAGGATCTGCTCGATCAGCGTCGAACCCGCGCGCGGCAGGCCGACGATGAAGATGGGGTCGTCCGCCGGGCACCCGGCGTCCGTGCGGGCGGCGAAGAACCCGGGCGTGCAGATCTGCATCTGGCGCCGCAGCCGCTGTTCGAGATGCGCGGCATCGTGACTGACGTGTGCGCGCTTGATGGCATTGCCGCGGGCGAAGTAGTCGAATGAAGCGGCGAACTCCCGCCGGTCGCCGAGCGCCTTGCCGAGCGCGAAGCACAGGTGCGCGCGGTCCTCGTCATTCGTCGCCGCAGCGCTCTCGTAGCCGCGCATGCGCTCGATTTCCGCATCGCTGAATCGATAGGTCTTGAGGTTGGCGAGGCTCCACCAGGCGTCGCCGAAGCCGGGACGGGCGTCGGCAGAGCGGTGGTAGAACTCGATGGCTTCGCCCTGTTGGCCGATGGTCTTCCGGGCGTGCGCTATGGCCAGCAGCAATGTGTGGTCGTTTGGCGTCTGCGCGCGCAGTTCGTCGAACAGCCGCAGCGCCTCTTCGTGGCGGCCGAGCCCCGTCAGCGCGTTCGCCTCGAGCGTGCGGAAGGCGCTATTGGCGGGATTGGTCTGGTACAGCCGCTGGATCTGCCCCAACGCCTCAGCATGCTTCTGCCGCTCCATCAGCACCGTCGCGTAGTCGAAGCGGGCGGCATGGTAGCGGGGATCGAGTTCCAGGACGCACTCGAGCAGGAACTCCGCGTCATCCAGCACGCCCATCTTCATGCCGATGCGCGCCAGCAGGCGCATGCCCTCGATGTCCTGCGGATGGCGTTGCAGGTGCTCGCGCACCACGCGCTCG
>JAFEDW010000154.1 GCA_018241455.1 Pseudomonadota bacterium
GTCGTCGACGTCGACGCCTCGTACATCGCGCCGGCGCCGCGCCAGCTGTTGTCGGTCGATCGCGCGCGGGCCGCATTGCTCGGCGTCAGCGATGCCGATATCGTCGCGACGCTCCGTGCCGGCATCGCCGGCGAGGATGCCACTTACCTGCAGGATGCGAGCAAGTATCCCGCCCCGCTCCGCCTGCAGCTCGCCGACAGCACGCACGGCAGCACCGACGCCGCGCTCGACCTCGGCGTGCGCAGCGCCAGCGGCGCGCTGGTGCCGATCGGTTCACTGCTCGATGCGCGCATGACCACGGTCGAACAACCGCTCTACCACAAGGACCTGTTGCCGGTGGTCTACGTGACCGGCGACATGGCCGGCCGCATCGACAGCCCGCTGTACGGCATGTTCGGCATGCGCCATGGCATCAAGGAGCTGGTCGCGCCCGATGGCGGCCACGTCAGCGAGTACTTCATCCGCCAGCCCTCGGACCCGTACCGCGGCTACGCGCTGAAGTGGGATGGCGAGTGGCAGATCACCTACGAGACCTTCCGCGACATGGGCGCGGCCTACGCCGTCGGCCTGATCCTGATCTACCTGCTGGTGGTCGCGCAGTTCGGCTCGTACATCGTGCCGCTCGTGATCATGGCGCCGATTCCGCTGACGATCATCGGCGTCATGCCCGGGCACGCGCTGCTGCGCGCGCCGTTCACCGCCACCTCGATGATCGGCATGATCGCGCTGGCCGGCATCATCGTGCGCAACTCGATCCTGCTGGTCGATTTCATCAACCTGCAGCTCGCCAACGGCGTCGCGTTCGGCGAGGCCGTGGTGCGCTCGGCCGCAACGCGCGCGCAACCGATCGCGCTGACCGCGATCGCCGCGATGCTCGGTGCGACCTTCATCCTCGACGATCCGATCTTCAACGGCCTGGCGATCTCGCTGATCTTCGGGATCCTGGTGTCCACCGTGCTGACGCTGGTCGTGATCCCGCTGCTCTACTACGCGGTGTTCCGCCACGCGCATCCAACGATCGCTTCCGAACCTGTTGCCAATTCCACCACCGAGGAGCTTCCACCATGACTTCCTGGCAAATGACCCGCGTGATCGCCGGCCTCTTCATCCTGCTGTCGCTCGCGCTCGGCGTGAAGGGCAGCCCGATCTACATGAGCGGCTACTGGCTGTGGTTCACGGCCTTCGTCGGAGTGAATCTGCTGCAGAGCGGGCTGACGCGCTGGTGCCTGATGGAGCGGATCCTCCGAGCCATGGGCGTGCGCGCGAGCGCGGACTGAGCCGCGCCGGCACGGAAACAGGAGCACCGCCGGTGAGAATCATCGCTCCCGTCGCACTACTGCTCGCGAACGCGGCAGCGTTCGCCGCCGGCCCCGGCGTCGGCGATGCGTGGCGGGCGGCCCAGGCGCACGACCCGGCCTACGCGGCTGCGCAGGCGCAGCACGATGCCGGCCTGGCCCAGGCCGCCGAGGGCCGCGCGCTGTGGTTGCCGAACGTCTCGGCCACGGGCAGCAGCGGCCGTGGCGACCTGCGCAGTACGACGCAGGGCGCATGGTTCGCGGCGCCGGGTTTCGGCAGCACGAATGGCGTGGAGTTTCGCAACAGGATCCGCAGCGGCACGGCGACCCGCTGGGCCATCACGGCGGAGCAGCCGCTATTCGACCTGGGGCGGCTGGCTGACTCCACCGCGCGCAAGGATGCCGCGCATTCGGCCGAGGCCCGCTACAGCGACGCACAGCAGGCACTGATGATCCGCACCGCGCGCGCCTATTTCGGCGTGCTCGATGCGCGCGCACAGCTCGAGGGCCTGCAACGACTGCGCGCCGCGGCCGAGCGGGCCCGCGCCGCCGCACAGGCGCGCTATGAGGCGGGCGACATCGCCGCCACCGACCTGCGCGAAGCCACCGCTTCCGCCGACGCGATCGACGTGCAGGAGCTGGATGCGCGCGCCGCGCTGACGCTGGCCGAAGCAGAGTTCGGCGATCTCACCGGGCTGGATGCGACGGCGCTCGCCGGGATGCCCGAAGCCGCCACGGCCGACATGCCCGCGCCCGAAGCGCTCGAAGCCTGGACGCAGCGGGCACTGGCCAGCAGCCCGCAGCTCGCGATCGCGCGCCTCGCGCTCAAGACAGCGCAGGCTGAAGTCACGCGCTACACCCTGCTCGCCTCGCCGCAGCTGAGCCTGGTCGCCCAGGTCGCGAACGATACGCTGCACGGCGACGGCGACTACGGTTATGCGGAAGTGAACGGACGCAATGCCAGCATCGGCGTGCAGGCCACGATCCCGCTGTTCACCGGCGGCATGCGCAGCGCCCGCCGGCACGAAGCGCGCGCGCTGGAGCGCGCGGCGCAGGCCGGGCTCGACGCCGCCGAACTGCAGGTGCGGCAGCAGGTGCGCAGCAGCTACCTGGCGCTGGTGAACGCGGCCGCGCGGGTGCAGGCGCTGCAGCGACTGCGCGCTTCGGCCGCGAGCCGCCTCGCCGCGACGCAACTCGGTGCCGAGATCGGCGATCGCACCACGCTCGAGCTGCTCAACGCACAGGCCGATGCGATGCACGCCGACGCCGATTTCCGCCACGCGCAGGCCGAGTGGCTGCTCGCAGGGCTCAAGCTTGCGGCGAGCGCCGGGCAACTCACTACGGCCGGCCTCGACGAGATCGATCGCCGGCTCGCGCCGGCCGCAGCGGCGGCGCACTGACTCTCCACATCAATTCAAGGACGGAGTGCAACCATGGCTCACATCGCAATTCTCGGCGCGGGAACCGGCGGCATGCCGGCGGCTTATGAGCTGCGCGCGGCGCTCGGGCCGGAGCACCGCATCACGGTCATCAACGCGGTCGACTATTTCCAGTTCGTCCCGTCGAACCCCTGGCTCGCGGTCGGCTGGCGCAAGCGCAGCGCGATCACCTTCCCGATCGCGCAATACCTGCGGCGCCGGAACATCGAGTTCATCGCGCGCGCGGTCACGAAGATCGACGCGGCCGGCAATCGCCTCGAGATGGCCGATGGCAGCAGCCTGTCGTACGACTACCTGCTGATCACGACCGGCCCGAAACTCTCGTTCGACGAAGTGCCCGGCGCGGGGCCCGACGGCGGGCACACGCATTCGATCTGCACGGTCGATCACGCCGAGCGTACCTGGGCGGCCTACCAGGAATTCCTGAAGGACCCCGGGCCGGTCGTCATCGGCGCGATGCCGATGGCCAGCTGCTTCGGGCCGGCCTATGAATTCAGCTTCATCGTCAACACCGACCTGCGGCGGCGGCGCCTGCGGCACAAGGTGCCGATGACCTACGTCACCAGCGAACCGTATATCGGGCACCTGGGGCTCGGCGGCGTCGGCGATTCCAAGGGCCTGCTGGAATCGGAGTACCGCAACAACGACATCAAGTGGATCACCAATGCGCGCGTGACCAGGGTCGAGGCCGGCAAGATGTTCGTCACCGAGGTGGATGCGCAGGGGCAGACGGTCAAGGAACACGAGCTGCCGTTCAAGCTATCGATGATGCTGCCGGCCTTCAAGGGCGTGGACGCGGTCGCGGCCGTCGAAGGACTGTGCAATCCGCGCGGCTTCGTGCTCGTCGATGAGCACCAGCGCAGCAAGAAGTATCCCAACATCTACTCGGCCGGCGTATGCATCGCGATTCCGCCGGCCGAGGCGACGCCGGTGCCGACCGGCGTGCCGAAGACCGGCTACATGATCGAGACGATGATCACCGCGATCGTCAAGAACATCGCCGCCGACATCGCGGGCCAGCCGGCTACCGCGAAAGGATCCTGGAACGCGATCTGCCTCGCCGACATGGGCACCAAGGGCGCGGCGTTCGTGGCGCTGCCGCAGATCCCGCCGCGCAACGTCAACTGGTTCCGCATGGGCCGCTGGGTGCACTGGGTCAAGGTTGCGTTCGAAAAATATTTCATCTACAAGATGAAGGCGGGTACGTCCGAACCGCTGTACGAGCGCTATGTGCTGCGGGCACTGGGAGTGCGGCGACTGGAGTCCTGATGGCGAACACGTCGCCCGGCGCGGCGATGCGGCAACGCTGGCGCAAATCCGCGGCACATGACGTGGCCGTGGCCATGGCCGTCAAGGTGGCGCTGCTGGCCGGCGTGCTCGCGCTGGCCGGCGCACTTGCCTCGCGCCCGCGCGTGACCGCCGCGACGACCGCGGCCGATGTCGCCGGCATCCAGGGCAGCGGAGCAGCCGTTCGATGAGCGACTCGCTGATGCTCGAGCTGTCGCGGCTGCAGTTCGCCGCGACCGCGATGTACCACTTCCTGTTCGTGCCGCTGACGCTCGGGCTGTCGATCCTGCTGGCGGTCATGGAAAGCGTGTTCGTCATGACCGGCCGCACGATCTGGCGCGACATGACGCGCTTCTGGGGCACGCTGTTCGGCATCAACTTCGCGATGGGCGTGGCCACCGGCATCACGATGGAATTCCAGTTCGGCACCAACTGGGCCTACTACTCGCACTACGTCGGCGACATCTTCGGCGTGCCGCTGGCGATCGAGGGGCTGATGGCCTTCTTCCTCGAGGCCACCTTCGTCGGGCTGTTCTTCTTCGGCTGGGACCGGCTCTCGCGGCTGCAGCACCTGACCGTCACCTGGCTGGTGGCGATCGGCAGCAACCTGTCGGCGCTGTGGATCCTGATCGCCAATGCGTGGATGCAGAATCCGGTCGGCGCGAAATTCAATCCCGATTCGATGCGCATGGAACTGCAGTCGATCGGCGCGGTGATCTTCAACCCGGTGGCGCAATCGAAATTCGTGCATACCGTGAGCGCCGGCTACGTGACCGGTGCGATGTTCGTGCTCGCGATCAGCGCCTGGTTCCTGCTGCGCGGCAGGCACCTCGAGCTGGCGCGCCGTTCGGCGACCGTGGCGCTGAGCTTCGGGCTGGCGGCGGCGCTGTCGGTGGTAGTGCTCGGCGATGAAAGCGGCTACACCGCCAACCAGACCCAGAAGATGAAGATCGCCGCGATGGAGAGCATGTGGCACACCGAACGCGCGCCCGCTCCGTTCGTGCTGTTCGGGCTGCCGGATGCCGCGCACCACACCACCGCCGACGAAATCAAGGTGCCGTGGGTGCTGGGCCTGATCGCGACGCGTTCGACCGACCAGGAAGTGCCGGGCATCTTCGA
>JAFEDW010000155.1 GCA_018241455.1 Pseudomonadota bacterium
CCTGAACTCCGGATTCATGATCGCGCAGGTCACGGCCGCGGCGCTGGCCTCCGAGAACAAGTCACTCGCGCACCCGTCGAGCGTCGACACGATTCCCACCTCGGCCAACCAGGAAGACCATGTCTCGATGGCGACCTACGCGGCGCGCCGCCTGCTCAGCATGGCGGACAACGCGGCCGGCATCGTCGCGATCGAGCTGCTGGCGGCCGCGCAGGGCCTGGACTTCCATCGCCCGCTGCGCAGCTCGAAGGCACTCGAGGGCGCGCGCGCCCTGCTGCGCCGGCGCGTGCCGGCGCTGAAAGCCGATCGCTACTTCGCGCCTGACATTGCCGCCGCGCGCGAGCTGGTCACCAGCGGCGCGTTGCGCGTACAGCTGTTGCCACGGCTGTTTGCCGGCTGAGACGAGCCGCGCGGCTGGCAACGTGACGCACACGGCGCAGACTTTTCCGACGCACACGGTGACGCTCGGCGCTTCGCCGCTGGTCATCAGCGTGCCGCACGGCGGCACCGCACTGCCTGCCGACCTGGCCGCCGAGCTCACGCCACTGGCGCTCACGGTGCCCGACACCGACTGGCACGTCGGCAAACTCTACGCTTTCGCCGCCACGCTCGGCGCGTCGATGATCATGGCGCGCCAGTCGCGCTACCTGATCGACCTGAATCGCCCGCCCGACGATGCGGCGCTCTACACAACCTCGCCACAAACGGGACTGTGCCCGGCACTGAGCTTTGCCGGCGAGCCGCTCTACCGCGACGGCCGCACCGCGGTGCCGGCCGCCGAAGTCGCCCGGCGGCGCGCGCAGTACTGGGAACCGTACCACCGCGAGCTGCGCGCACTGCTCGATGCCGCGCGGGCGAAACACGGCTACGCGCTGCTGCTCGACGCGCATTCGATCCGCAGCGTCGTGCCACGATTGTTCGACGGCAAGCTGCCCGATATCAACGTCGGCACGAACGATGGCCGCTCCTGCGCGCCACGGGTCAGCGCGGCGCTGCGCCCATTGCTGGCGGCCACGACGCGCTGGTCGCACGTTTTCGACGGGCGTTTCAAGGGCGGGCACATCACCCGGCATTACGGACAGCCGGCGCACGACGTGCACGCGCTGCAGATCGAGCTCGCGCAGTGCAGCTACATGGATGAGTCCGGCACCAGCTACGATGCCGCGCGCGCCGCGCCGTTGCAGGAGCTGCTGCGGCAGCTGCTCACGGCGTTGCTGGCGCTGCGTTTCGATCCCGCATGAGCGCGGAGATGAATCCGCGTTTGCTGGCAGAGGCCGAACGGCGCGTGCGCGCCGCATTGGCCACTGCGCCCGGCGCCGCAACGCTGCACGATGACCTCGGTTCGATACTTTCCCGGCAGGGCCGGCATGTCGAAGCCATTCCGGCCTTCGAGCGCGCATTGCAACTCGATCCGCAACTGCCCCACACGCGCAAGCGCCTCGCGGACGCGCTCGCGGCCAGCGGCCGTGCACAGGATGCCGACCAGCTCTATGCGCAGTATCTCGCGCAGGACCCTGACCGGCAGGCGATCGTCGCGGGAGCGGAGCACCTGCACGCCGGGCGCCGCAAGGAAGCGATCGCGGCGTTCGAGGGCGTCGTGCGCCGCAATCCAGACCACATCGACGCGCTGCGCATGCTGGCGATCACGCTGGCGGGCGAGCCGTCGACGGCCGACGATGCCGAGGCGCTGCTGAAGAAAGTGACCGCGCTCGCGCCCGACTACACCGCAGCCTGGATCAACCTCGGCGCGCTGTATGTCGACCAGAGGAAATGGGTCAAGGGCGTCGAGAGTTTCCGCACCGCCACGCGCCTGGAGCCTGCAAATCCCACCGCCTGGCTGGGACTCGCCAACGCGCTGGCACAGGCCACCTACCCGGAAGAAAGCGTGGCCGCGTACCGCCGCGCGGTCGAGTTGAACCCGGGCAACGCGAACGCGCAGATCAGCCTGGCGCATGAATTGAAATCCATTGGCGAGCAGGACGCGGCAATCGAGGCGTATCGGGCGGCGATCCGGCTGCGCCCCGATTTCGGCGAGGCCTACTGGAGCCTGGCCAACCTCAAGACCTTTCGATTTTCGCCGGATGACATTGCCGCCATGCGCGCGCAGGTGGAGCGCGAAACGCTGACGCCTTCCACCGCGGCGCATTTTTGCTTCGCGCTCGGCAAGGCGTACGAAGACAACGCCGACTACGATTCAGCGTGGGAGTGGTACCACTCAGGCAACCAGCGCCAGCGGCCGCTGGTGTCGCACGATCCACTGATCATGGAGAAGCGCCACGCGGCGATCATGGCCACCTTCGACGCCGACTTCATGCGCGAGCGCGCCGGCCAGGGGTTCGAGGCGCCGGATCCGATCTTCATCGTCGGCCTGCATCGATCCGGGTCGACGCTGATCGAGCAGATCCTGGCGTCGCACTCGCAGGTCGAGGGCACGGCGGAATTGCCGAACCTCGGCAAGATCTCCGTGACCGTCGGCCGCTACCGGCCCGACAACGTCGTGTTTCCGGAGGCCGTGCGCGACCTGCGTCCCAGGGACTGGCGCGCCTACGGCCAGCAGTACATCGAAGACACGCGCCGCCACCGGCACACGAACCGGCCGTACTTCACCGACAAGATGCCGAGCAATTTCCCGCTGATCGGTTTCCTGCATCTCATCCTGCCGAACGCCAGGATCATCAATGCACGCCGCCATCCGCTCGACAGCCTGCTCGGCAACTACAAGCAGCTCTACGGAGGCGGCCCCGACTACAGCTACGACATGGAAGAGCTGTCGGATTACTACCGCCAATACCATCGACTGATGCAGCACTGGGAGCAGGCGCTGCCCGGCAAGGTGCTGACGGTGCACTACGAAGATACGGTGCTGGACCTGGAATCGCAGGTACGGCGCATCCTCGGGCATTGCGGCCTGCCGTTTGAGGAGTCGTGCCTGCATTACTACCGGAATACGCGCGCCGTGAAGACCGCGAGCTCCGAGCAGGTGCGGCGGCCGATCTACACCGGGGCGCTGGGCACCTGGCGCCGCTACGAAAAGCACCTCGGGCTGTGGAAGACGGAGCTCGCCGACATCATCGACGCGCTGCCGGAACGCGTGAAGAATGCCGGGCTCAACCCGGCATGAGACTTCAGTCGAATGGCCAGACCTCCAGGCCGTGGATCGCGTTGCGGATGTCGCGCGTCAGGTTCACCGACATCAGCATCTCGTTCTGTTTCAGGTCGTAGATCGTCACTGTCGATGGCGAAGATCCGCCAGCGACGATCGAATCGCTGATCACGCACAGGCCGCGCGCGAATCCCTGGCGCGCGATGCCGCTGGTGTCGGCGTCGCGAAAGGTCAGGGTTTCGACCTCGTAGGTCGGCACCTTCATGATGCGGTCTTCGCGCTCGTCGCGCCCGGAATAGCGCAGCGTCCCCGCCTGCGTGTCGTTGAACAGCACGCCGTTGCGGAACGGCCGCGCATTGTGGGTGCCGGGCGGAAGTTCCACCGACATCTGGATGCGCTTGCCCGTGAACTGCAGCATGCCGCCGGTGTTCAGCCCGCACAGGTACATGCCGCTGTCATCGGCGTGCACGTTGTTGATGTGCAGTTTGTTCAGCGGCAGCGGGCCCGCATCGCCCATGGGATCGAAGCGTGAGAAAAAGAAACGGTATTCGCGCATCTGCACGTGCATGGCCCAGTCGAAGGCCTTTGCGTCGAGATTGAAGCCAAGAATACTGTCGAACCCTGTGGAGGCCAGGAACAGTTCGCGGCCGTGGACGCTGAGTTCGTGGCAATGGCGCAGGTACGGGCTGCGCCAGGATCCGACGCGGCGAAAATCCGGCGTATAGGCCAGCAGCTCATCGCTCGCGGCCATGTAGACGAGCTCGCCGTCGAAGGCGATACCGCGCAGGCCGCGATCCCAGCCGCGGCCCTGCCAGTCGATGTCGACGGTGTTCCAGTCGATGACCTGCACGGCCTCGCGCGATTGCAGGTCGATCAGGTAGACGCCACCATGGCTCTCGCCCTTGTGGCTGCCGCGCACGACCGACGAGGCAACGAGTCGCCTGACGCCCAAGTGTCCGCCTCGCTGGCCCGCCGCCGCGGCAGCCTAGAAATTCTTGCGAATCGTCAAGCCGATGTTCCGTGGGCGGAACCGCGCCTGCAGGTTGTGGAAGCGCGGATCGCCGAACTGGTCGGCGTAGAAGCCCTCGCTGGTCGATATCCAGTTCGAACCATTGGAATCCCAGATGTTGTCGACCTTCAACGTGAGTTCCGTCTTGCCCGCCGTGTTGAATCCCAGCTGGAACTTGCCGAAATTCCACGGTTGCACGCGGCCTGCCTGCCCATCCGCCTCGGCGTAGGAGAGATCCTGGTACTCGTACGACTGATGGCTGTAGTCGAAGCGGGCCCAGAGTTCGCCTCCCATCGGCTTCCAGTTGAAGGTGTACTCGACGCCCGCGGCAGCCTTGAACTTCGGAGCACCGACCATCATCGTGCCGGCCGCTATCGTGGAACCGTCGGGATAGTGGACGTCGTCGGTCAGTTTCGGATCGGCCGCGGTCAGGTTGAAGTCCAGCGACAGGCCGCGCGACACACGCGCCGCGCCGCTGATTTCAATGCCCTTGGTCTCTGCAGTTCCGCCGTTGATGGTGCCGCGTACGTACCACGGCTCGCCGCCCGCATGGTTGCTTTGCAGCTGGATGTCTTTCCAGTGCATCAGGAACATCGAGACGTTGAGCGTAAGACGCCGGTCGAACCATTGGCTCTTCAGGCCCGCTTCATAGTTGGACAGCTTGTCGGGCCCGTACTTGAGCGGAATCAGGCCGGTGTTGGCGGCACGCTGGCTATTGTCGCCACCCAGGCGGAAACCCTGGCTGAACAGCGCATAGGCCATGACATCCTTGTTGAATTTGTACTGCGTGCCCAGCTTGAACAGTGTCGCGCTGTCACTGCCGTTTCTCTGGTTATCGCCGGGTGCATTCACCGGTATGCCCAATGGCACGTCGTAGTTCTGGTCTATGGTGCGGTTGTACTTGAACCAGCGGCCGCCAAGCGTGACCGTCCA
Organism: Pseudomonadota bacterium; assembly: GCA_018241455.1. Classification (GTDB taxonomy): domain Bacteria; phylum Pseudomonadota; class Gammaproteobacteria; order Steroidobacterales; family Steroidobacteraceae; genus FEN-1191. Next base: position 5,046 of record JAFEDW010000155.1, read on the forward strand.
GGGATCGGTCAGCT
>JAFEDW010000156.1 GCA_018241455.1 Pseudomonadota bacterium
AAATGAACGCAATTTGCACCCGGTGCGGGCCGCAAAGTTGCGTTTCGGCAACAGGCGGTGTAGTCAACCCGGCGATGAAAAAGGGCCGTCCCTCGCGGAGCGGCCCTTGTCGACAAGGGTCATGGGTCGACGGCGTGGATCAGAACCGCCAGGCCACGCCGATCGCGAGCTGATCGACATCGTAGTTGTAGCCCAGGTTGTCGCCGGTCGAGAGCCGGGTCCATTCGACATTCAGCCGCGAACGGCGGTCGAGGTCGAAGTCGACACCAATGCCGTACGAGAAGCCGTTGTCGTGCGCGTTGACCAGGCCGAAGTCGCGCTTGAAGTCGACGCTCGCGAGGCCACCGAGTCCGTACAGCGAGACGCCGCGCGTCAGCGGCAGTGATCCCTTCAGGTAACCGGCGATCAGCGAATTCACCTGCACGCCGTAGGAATCGGTCGAGGAACTGCCGAGTCCGGTGCCAACGCGGCCCTCGATGGCGAGGTTCGGGCTCAGCGAAGCGCCGACCACGAACATGCCGGTCGCGGGAGTGATGGTATTGAGCCCTTCCTCGTTGTAGCGCACCTGGCCGAAGCTCACGCCGGCATAGGGACCCACGTCGTCATCGGGGCCATAGCCGCGGCCGTAGTCGCCGCGCCATGCGCCATCGTGCGCCGCGGCCGTGCCGGCCGCCAGCGCACACACCGTCACCGCGAGAAACCTGTTCATGGGCACCACTCCTGTTGCGAATCGTGAGGCTTGAGTCTGGTCCGCAGGCGCTGAACGCAGACTGAACTGCGGCGTTCAGAGTCTGTTCAGCCGGACCGCGTGCACAGTTTGAGGGGCGCGCGCTTGCCGCAGTTCGGTGGCCGGCCTATAAGAAGTCTTCATCCGGAGGGCTTATGTACAGAAGTTCCCTGCTCATGCTGCTGGCGCTGGAGTTGTCCGGCTGCGGCCTGGCCGGAACCGCGGCCACCGGCGCGACGGCCGCCGGCGCGCAGGCCGAAGCGGCGAAGCAGGCACAGCAGACCGAACAGCAGGTGCAGCAGAAAGTCGAGGCCGCAACGCAGGTCGATGCCGACAAGCGGCGCGCCGCCGACGACAGCGCCGGCAACTGAGCCGGCGGCTGGTGCGCTAGCGGGCGCGCAGCTCGAAGGCGCGATGGATGCGCGGATTGCGCTGGAAGTCGAACGGAATCGTCGCCGCGGAGATGTCCGTCACCTGCCACTGTTGCGCCGCGGCTTCGTCGAGCTTGAAGCGCTGCGCGTTGGTCGAGAACAGCAACAGGCCGCCGGGCGCCAGCAGCCGCATGCATTGCGACAGCAGCGCCATGTGATCGCGCTGCGTGTCGAGCACGCCGCTCATGCGCTTCGAATTCGAGAACGTGGGTGGATCGAGGAAGATCAGGTCCCAGCTGGCAGCGCGCGCCTCGCGCAGCCATTCGAGGCAGTCGGCACGCAGCAATTCGTTCGGCTCGCGCGCCAGCCCGTTGGCGCGGAAATTCTCGGCTGCCCAGTCGAGGTAGGTCGCCGACAGGTCGATGCCGAGGCTGCGGGTGGCGCCGCCGGCTACAGCGTAGACCGTGGCGCTCGCGGTGTAGCAAAACAGGTTGAGGAAACGCCGGCCGGCCGCCGCGGCGCGCAGCCGCGCCCGCGTCAGCCGGTGGTCGAGGAACAGGCCGGTGTCGAGGTAGTCGGTGAAATTGACCAGGAATTTCAAACCGCCCTCTTCGACGCAGGTGTATTGGCCCTGCTGCGCCACGCGCGTGTACTGGTTAGCGCCACGTTGCCGGCGCCGCACGCGCACATGGATGTGCTCGCGCGGCACCTGCGTTGCGGCCGGCAGCGCCGCCAGCGCTTCGGCGCGGCGACGGTTCGCCGCCGCCGGCTCCACCGAGTCGGGCGCGGCATATTCCTGCACGTACAGATGCGCGGTGCCGCTGCCCGCTTCGACGTAGCGATCGACCGCCAGCGCGTACTCGGGCATGTCGGCGTCATAGAGCCGGAAGTTGCTGACCCCCTGCGTGCGCGCGCTCTTGCCGAGCGACCGCAGGTTCTTGGCGATGCGGTTACCGAACATCTGCGCGCCGGCGCTCGCGGCCAGTTCGATATCCGCCGCGCGCGGCGCTCCGGGTTCGCGCGCCGGCGCTCCAGGATCGGCCAGGTCGATGCGCAGCAGCTGGCAGGCCAGCGCGCCATTCCACAATTCATGCTTGCGAAAGGTGCGCAGCCCGAGTTCATGCGCCGCATCGCCGTCGGCCGCGCACAGCACGGCCGCCTTCCAGCCATGGAAATGTTCGCGCAGCACGCCGCCCAGTTCGCGGCAGGCCGCGCGCGCCGCCGCGTCATCGCCCAGGCGCGCACCATAAGGCGGATTGGTGCACACCAGTCCACTCACGCCCGGCGGCGGGCGCGCATCGCAGGCCGCGGCGGTCGAGAATGTCAGCAACGCGGCGACGCCGGCGCGTTCGGCATTGGCCGCTGCGTTGCGCAGCACGGCGGCATCGCGATCGCTGCCGCGGATGTCATTGGGCACCGCGGCACGCACCCGCGCGCGCGCCTCTTCCAGCAGCTCGCGCCACAAGCGCGCATCATGGCCGCGCCAGCGCGCGAATCCCCAGTAGTCGCGCCGCAGGCCGGGCGCGATGTCGGCGGCGATCATCGCCGCCTCGATCGGCAGCGTGCCCGATCCGCACATCGGATCGAGGAACGCGCCGCCGCCAGCAGCAATGTCCTGCCAACCAGCGCGCAGCAGCATGCCGGCCGCCAGGTTCTCGCGCAGCGGTGCTTCGCCGGCTTGCAGGCGGTAGCCGCGGCGGTGCAAACCCTCGCCCGCCAGGTCGATGTACAGCAGCACCCGCGCGCCGCTCGCGTGCGCGACCACGCGCAGGTCGGGACGCTCGAGCGCGATGCTCGGCCGCGCGCCGCTGTGTTCGCGCAACTGGTCGCAAATGGCGTCCTTGAGTTTCAGCGCGCCGAACTGGCTGTGCGTGATGGTCGGATGCGTGCCGGTGAATTCGCAGGCCAGCGTGCCGCTCGCGGCGAGATGCCTGCTCCAGTCGATAGCGCGGGCGCCGGCGTAGAAGGCCTGCGTATCGGCGGCGGTGTAGTCGGCCACCTCCAGCAGCACGCGGCTGGCGACGCGCGAATGCAGGCAGGCGCGGTAGCCGTCGCGCAGCTCGCCCTCGAAGCGGACGCCGGCCCGCAGTTCGTGCAGCCGCGCCACGCCCAGTTCCCGCAGTTCCCGCGCCACCAGGTCGGCCAGCCCGCGCGGCGCGGTGGCCATGAAACGCAGCGGCGCTTCGTTCACGTCAGGGCCTGTTCACGTCAGGGCCTGTTCACGACAGGTCGATCCAGGTGGTCTTGAGCTCCGTGTACTTGTCGAAGGCGTGCAGTGATTTGTCGCGCCCGCTGCCGGACTGCTTGAATCCGCCGAACGGCACCGTGATGTCGTCGGCGTCGTAGCAGTTCACGTACACCATGCCGGTGCGCAGTGCGCGCGCCGCGCGATGGGCCGCGGTGATGTCGCGCGTCCAGATCGCCGCCGCCAGGCCGTAGACCACGCCGTTGCCGATGCGGATCGCCTCGTCGAGGTCGCGAAAACTCATCGTCGCGAGCACCGGGCCGAAGATCTCCTCGCGCGCGATGCGCATGTCGGGCCGCACGTCGGCAAACACGGTCGGCTCGACGTAGCAACCGCCACTCGCCTCGCGCACCCGCCGCCCGCCGACGGCGACCGCCGCGCCTTCGCTGCGGCCCGCGGCGATGTACTCCATGACGCGCTGCGTCTGCGGCTCGTCGACCAGCGCGCCGAGCCGCGTCGCCGCATCGAGCGGATCGCCGGGCGCCATCTCGCGCGCAATGACTGCGATCTCCGCGAGCAGCTCGTCACGAATGCCCTCCTGCACCAGCAGGCGCGAGCCGGCCGAGCACATCTCACCCTGGTTGAAGAAGATCGCGCCGGCCGCGGCACGCGCGGCGCGCTTCAGGTCGGGGTAATCGGCCATGACGATGTTCGGGCTCTTGCCGCCGCATTCGAGCGACACGTGCTTCAGGTTCGACTGCGCACCGTACTGTGCGATCAGCTTGCCGGTCGCGGTCGAGCCGGTGAACGCGATCGCATCGACATCCATGTGCAGCGCCAGGGCCTTGCCGGCCGTGTGGCCGAAGCCGGGCACGACATTGAACACGCCCGGCGGCACGCCGGCTTCGAGCGCCAACTCGGCCAGACGCAGCGCGCTGTACGGCGATTTCTCCGAGGGCTTCAGCACCAGCGAATTGCCGGCCGCCAGCACCGGCGCGATCTTCCAGGCCGCCATGATCATCGGGAAGTTCCACGGCACGATCGCGCCGACGACACCGACGGGTTCACGCGTGATCAGCGCCAGCGCATCGGGCGCAGTGGGTGCGACCTCGCCGTACACCTTGTCGATTGCCTCGCCGTACCAGCGCAAGGCACGGGCCGTGGCCGGCACATCGACGCCGAGCGCATCGCTGATCGGCTTGCCCATGTCGAGCGTCTCGAGCAGCGCGAGCTCTTCGGCGGCGGCCTCGACGCGCGCGGCGAATTCCTGCAGCACGCGCTTGCGCGCCGCCGGCGGCTGGCGCGACCAGTCGCCGCGCTCGAAGGTCGCACGCGCCGCGGCCACCGCCGCGTCGATATCAACGCGGTCGCCCGCGGCGACCTCGCCCAGCCTGCGGCCATCGATCGGGCTTAGCTTCGTGAACGTTGCGCCGCCCTGCGCGCCGACGCGCCGGCCGCCGATCAGCGCCTCGCCCAGCGGACGCAGCGCGCGGGCGCGCGCATGCCAGTCGATGCCATCGTACTTGCCGGACATGGTTTTCTCGCTCAGCTGATGGTGGGAAACCGCCGAATATTCTATCCTTAGGCACCATGAACACCGCCATGAACACCGATCTTTCCGCCTTCTGGATGCCGTTTACGCCGAACCGGCTGTTCCGCACTGCGCCGCGCCTGCTGGCCAAGGCCAAGGGCCTCTACTATGAGAGCGACGACGGCCGCCGCATCCTCGACGGCTCGGCGGCCCTGTGGTGCGTGAACGCCGGCCACGGCCGCACC
>JAFEDW010000157.1 GCA_018241455.1 Pseudomonadota bacterium
GCGCGACGCTGGCGCCGCTGGCCGCCGCAGCCGCGGTACGCATCAGCCTGGAATAGGGGCATCGATTGGGAATGAACTGGACCTGGTTCCATCGCCTTGGATCACCGCCGCATTTTTTCCGCATCGCCGGGAAGATGGTGCCGTGGTTTGCGTGGCTGGCGGCCATCACGGCGGCGGCGGGCCTGGTAGGCGCTCTGGGCACTGCGCCGCCGGATTACCAGCAAGGCGAGGGCTACCGCATCATCTTCGTGCACGTACCGGCGGCGGTGCTGTCGACGATGGCGTATGCGGTGATGGCCGGTGCCGCCGGCGTGGGCCTGATCTGGCGCATGAATGTCGCGCACGCGGTCGCGGCGAGCAGCGCGGCCGTCGGCGCCTGGTTCACCTTCGTCGCGCTCGCCACCGGGAGCCTGTGGGGCCGGCCGATGTGGGGCACCTACTGGGAATGGGATCCGCGCCTGACCTCGGAACTCGTGCTGCTGTTCCTGTATCTCGGGTACATGGGGCTGCGCAGCGCCATCGACGACACGGCGCGCGCCGATCGCGCCAGCGCGGTACTGGCGCTCGTTGGCATCATCAATTTGCCGATCATCCACTATTCGGTCGACTGGTGGAATTCGCTGCACCAGGGACATACGCTACTGAAGTTCGGCAAGGCCTCGATGCCGCCGAGCATGCTCGTGCCCCTCTTGCTGATGATGCTGGCGTTCACGCTGTATTTTGCCGCGATCCTGCTGGTGCGCGCGCGCGGCGAGATCCTGCGCCGCGAGCGCAACGCTCGCTGGATCGCCGAAGCGATCGGAGACCGATGATGCTTCACTGGCTTTCCATGGGTGGCTACTGGCCGTATGTCTGGCCGTCCTACCTGCTGACGCTGTTCGCCATCGTGCTGAATATCGTGCTGGCGCGGCGTGCGCTGCGCGCGGCAAAAGACGAAGCGCGCCGCCGCGCGCTGACGCAACGGAGCGACACATGACACCACGGCAGCGACGCATGACACTGGTGGCGGTCATCGTGGTGGGCGTGAGCATCGCCGGCGCGCTGGCGCTGCGGGCATTCAGGGAAAACGTGATGTTCTATTTCGATCCGAGCAAGGTGGCGGCCGGCGAGGTGAAGGCGGGACAGCGTTTCCGTCTCGGCGGCATGGTCGTCAAAGGCAGCGTGCAGCGCGAATCCGGCACGTTGAACGTCAATTTCGTCGTGACCGATTTCGCGCACTCGGTGCCGGTGCACTACGACAAGGTGCTGCCGGACCTGTTCAAGGAAGGCGCCGGCGTCGTCGCGCTCGGCCGCCTCGATGCGCACGGCACGTTTATGGCCGATGAGGTGCTCGCCAAGCACGACGAAAAATACATGCCACCCGAAGTGGCGCGCTCGCTGAAGGCCGGCCAGGCGGCGGCCGCGGCGGGTAACGGCGCTGCCGGCACGGGCGCCGGGGCGCCGCACTGATGCTGATCGAAATCGGCCATTTCGCGATGGTGCTGGCGCTGGCGTTGACAGCCTGCCAGGCCTTCTTCGGCCTCGCCGGCGCGCACCTCAACCGCGAGCGCTGGCTGGCGGTCGTACCGGCGGCGGTCACCGGCCAATTCCTGTTCCTGTGCGTCGGCGTGTTCACGCTGGTGCATGCCTTCGTGGTCAACGACTTCTCGGTGAAGTACGTCGCCGAGCATTCCAACTCGGCGCTGCCGCTGTTCTACCGCGTCGCGGCGCTGTGGGGCGCGCACGAAGGATCGTTGCTGCTGTGGATCTTCGTGCTCGGCCTGTGGACGATCGCGGTGGCGCTGCGCTCGGGGCACTTGCCGCGCAGCTACGTGGCGCGCGTGCTGGGCGTGCTCGGCGTCGTGAACTTCGGCTTCCTGCTGTTCCTGCTGTCGACCTCGAACCCGTTCGAGCGGCTGGTGCCCGCAGCGCTCGACGGGAACGACCTGAATCCCTTGTTGCAGGATTTCGCCATGGCGATCCATCCGCCGATCCTGTACGCGGGTTACGTCGGCATGAGCGTCAGCTTCGCATTCGCCTGCGCCGCAATGCTCGAGGGCCGTACCGACCAGGCCTGGGCGCGCTGGCAACGGCCGTGGACTGTCATGGCCTGGGCGTTCCTGAGCTGCGGGATCGCGCTTGGCAGCTGGTGGGCGTACTACGAACTCGGCTGGGGCGGCTGGTGGTTCTGGGATCCGGTCGAGAATGCCTCGTTCATGCCCTGGCTCGTCGGCACCGCGCTGATCCACTCGCTCGCCGTCACCGACAAGCGCGGCCTGTTCAAGAGCTGGACGTTGCTGCTGTCGGTCGGCGTGTTCTCGCTGAGCCTGCTGGGCACGTTCCTGGTGCGCTCAGGCGTGCTGGTGTCGGTGCATTCCTTCGCCGCCGATCCGGCGCGCGGCATCTTCATCCTGTGCTTCCTGATCCTGATGATCGGCGGCGCGCTGGCGCTCTACGCCTGGCGCGCGCCATCGCTCGGCTCGAGCGTCGGCTTCGAGATGGTCTCGCGCGAATCCTTCCTGCTGTTCAACAACATCCTGCTCGTCGTGGCCGCTGCGGTCGTGTTCGGTGGCACGCTGGCGCCCTTGATTGCCGACACGCTGCACCTGGGCACGCTGTCGGTCGGGCCACCGTATTTCAACCCGAGTTTCCTCGTGCCGATGCTGCCGCTGGTGATGCTGGTGTCGATCGGCATCCACGCGCGCTGGCGGCGCGGCGCACTCGGCGAATCCCGCAAGCGCATTCTCGGCACGCTGGCCGCCGCGCTGCTGATCGGGCTGGCCGTCACCTACGGCGCCTACGGCGGCGGCAACATGCTGACGCCGGTCGGCGCGGTGGTCGGCTTCTGGATCATCCTGTCATCGCTCGTCGACCCGCTCAACCGCCTGCGCCAGCGCAGCAGCTTGCCCGCCAGCCAGGTCGGCATGACGATTGCGCACATCGGCCTCGGACTGTTCGTGCTCGGCATCACGTTCGTGAAGTCGAGCACGATCGAGACCGACGTGGCGCTCGCCCCCGGCGCAAGTCACCAGGTGGGCGACTATGTGTTCCGCTATGACGGCGGCGAAACCATCGAAGGCCCGAATTTCGACGGCTTCCGCGGCCACGTCACGGCATCGCGCCACGGCCAGGTCGTCGCGACGCTGTCGCCGGAGAAACGGCACTATTTCGTGCAGGGCTCGGTGATGACCGAATCGGCGATCGACGCGCACTGGAATCGCGACCTGCTGGTGGCGCTGGGCGAGGACGTCGGCGGTGGCGGCTGGAGCCTGCGGCTGCAGTACCGCCCGATGATCCGTTTCGTCTGGCTCGGCGCGGCGATCATGGCGCTCGGCGGCCTGACGACGCTGTTCGATCGCCGCTACAAAGTGGCGGTGACGCCGTGAGGCGCTTCCTGCTGCCGCTGGGATTGTTCGCGGCGCTGGTCGTCGTGCTGGCCTTCGGCATCTACAACGCGCCACGCAACGGCAGCAAGGAGATCCTCTCGCCGCTGCTTGGCAAGCCGGCGCCGGCATTCGCGCTGCCGAAACTGCTCGAACCCGGCGCCACGTACGATTCGGGTTCGATGCGCGGCGGCTGGCACCTCGTCAATGTGTGGGGCAGCTGGTGTGTCGAATGCCGTGCCGAGCATGCCACGCTGCTGCAGATCAAGGGCGAGGGCAGGGTGCCGATCGTCGGTATCGACTGGAAGGATGACGATGCCACGGCGAATGCGTGGCTGGCACAATTGGGCAATCCGTATGACACCGTCGTCACCGATCACAGCGGCCGCACGGCGATCGACTGGGGCGTGTATGGCGCGCCAGAGAGTTTTCTCGTCGACCCGGCGGGCATCGTGGTCGAGAAGCAGATCGGCGCCATGAGTCCGGAAGACTGGCAGACCAAGTTCCTGCCGCACCTCGCGCGCAAGCCATGAAGCATCGCCAGCGCCAGCACCTGCCGCTCGCCACACTCGCACTGGCCATCGTGCTGGGCCTTGGCTCCGTGGCCCATGCCGTCGACAACACGCCACCGCTCGCCGACCCGGTAAAGCAGCAGCGTTACCTGGCCCTGACCCACGAATTGCGTTGCATGCAATGCCAGAACGAAGCGCTGGCCGATTCCAACGTGAGCCTCGCGGCCGACCTGCGCCTCGAGGTGCACGACCTGATTGCGCAAGGCAAGTCGGACGACCAGATCCGCGACTACCTGGTGGCGCGCTACGGCGAGTTCATCCTGTTTCGCCCGCGCATGAGCCTGCGCAATGCCTGGCTGTGGGGCGCGCCGGCCATCTTGCTGCTGGCGGGCATTGTAATCGCCATCCGCGTGATCCGCCGGCGCTCGCAGCTGCCCATTCCCGACGACGAGGCGAGCGACGCCGGCACCGACGCATGAGCGGCTTCCTGGTCTGGGCGGTGCTGTGCGCCGCCGTTGCGGCGTCGGTCGTTGCGGTTCCACTGCTGCGACCACGCGCGGGCGGCGCGCGACGCGAATGGATGCTCGCGGCTGGCGCTGGTGTGCTGATCATCGCGGCCGCCGTCGCGCTCTATCCGCATTGGAGCAATTGGCCGTGGCGCAATGCGCCGTCCGACGTGGGCGGGGAGAGCATCGCAGCGCTACTCGCCGCCACGCAGGATCATCCCGACGATGCGCAGGGCTGGCTCAACCTCGGGCGCGCCTATTTGCAGGCGGGGCAACTCCCGCTGGCGCAACGCAGTTTCGGGCACGCCGATCGCGCCAGTGGTGGCCGGAGCGCGGCAGCGCTGGCCGGGCTCGCGCAAGTGATCGTGTTCGAGAACAACGGCAGCCTGCCACCGGAGGCGACGGCGCTGTTCGAGCGCGCGCTGGCGCTGGACCCGCGTTCACCGCAGGCGTTGTTCTACACCGGCCTGGCGCTGCTGAACGCCGGCAAGCTCACCGACGCACGCGCCCGCTTCGCTGCCATGCGCGAGCTCGGGCCGCCGCCGCAGATCATGGACGCGCTCGACAAGCAGATCGCGGCGATCGATGTCGAGATCGCACGCCGCAAGCCCGACCCGGCCACCGCAATCCATTTGAACGTGAA
>JAFEDW010000158.1 GCA_018241455.1 Pseudomonadota bacterium
CTGGGAAGGCACCGATTTCATCGTGCAAGTGGTGGGCGGACCGAACCAGCGGCTCGACTATCACGACGACCCCTACGAGGAATTCTTCTACCAGCTGCGCGGCAACATCTCGTTGCGCACGATGGTCGACGGCGTACCCGGGGAAATCCACCTGCGCGAAGGCGATGTCATGCTGATCCCGCCGCACCTGCGCCATTCACCGCAACGCCCCGAGGCCGGCAGCATCGGCCTGGTCGTCGAGCGATCGCGCCCGGCGGGCGTGCTGGATGGCTTCGAATGGTACTGCCTGAACTGCCACGCGCTCGTGCATCGCGTCGAAGTGCAGCTCATGAGCATCGTCAAGGACCTGCCGCCGCTGTTCGAGCGCTTCTATGCGAGCGAGGCGTTGCGCCGCTGCAAGTCCTGCGGCACGTTGCACCCGGGCCGCGTGGCCTGAACCGACCTACTCGTCGAAGCGCAGGTGCTTGACGCTCTTGCCGTGGCGGCGGATCAGCCGCAGCGCCTCGATGCCGATCTGCACGTGCCGCTCGATGAACGCGTCGGTCACGCGGCGATCGGAGGCTTCCGTCTTCACGCCCTCGGGCACCATCGGCTGATCGCTCACCAGCAGCAGCGCGCCGGTCGGGATGGAATTGGCGAAGCCGGCCGCGAAGATCGTTGCGGTCTCCATGTCGATCGCCATCGAGCGCGTCTTGCGCAGGTAATCCTTGAATTCGTCATCGTGCTCCCAGACGCGGCGGTTGGTCGTGTAGACGGTGCCGGTCCAGTAGTCGCGGGCCAGGTCGCGGATGATGGTCGAGATCGCGCGCTGCAGGCTGAAGGCCGGCAGCGCCGGAACCTCGGGCAGCAGGTAGTCGTTCGACGTGCCATCGCCGCGGATCGCGGCGATCGGCAGCACCAGGTCGCCGATCTGGTTCTTGCGCTTCAGTCCGCCGCACTTGCCGAGGAACAGCACGGCTTTCGGTCCGACTGCCGACAGCAGGTCCATCACGGTGGCGGCGTTCGCGCTGCCCATCCCGAAATTGATCATCGTGATGCCATCGCCGGTGACGTTCGGCATCGAGCGGTCACGCCCGACGACGGTGGCATCCGTCAGCCGGGCGAACACATCGAGGTAGTTGTTGAAATTCGCCAGCAGCACGTACGGGCCGAAGTCGCCGAGCGACGTGCCGGTGTAGCGCGGCAGCCAGTTGTCGACGATCTGCTTCTTGGTCTTCACGCGGCTTCAGGCCTGCTCGAGCGCCTGGCGCAGGTCCTCGACGAGATCCTGCGCGTCTTCGATGCCGACCGACAGCCGGATCATCGATGCCGAGATGCCGAGGCGCTGCCGCACTTCCGCCGGCACGCCCGAGTGCGTCATCGCGGCCGGATGGCTCGCGAGGCTCTCGGTGCCGCCGAGGCTTACCGCAAGCTTGATGACGGTCAACGCATCGAGGCAGCGGAACGCGGCCGCCTCGCCGCCGCGCACCTCGAACGAAAAGGTCGACCCGGCTGAACCACACTGCCGGTCGAACACCGCACGCCGCGGATCGCCTTCGGGCAAGAAACCCAGGTAGTTCACGGAACTCACTTTCGGGTGCGAGGCCAGGAACGCAGCCACGGTGCGCGCATTGGCGCAGGCGCGCTCCATGCGCAGCTGCAGCGTTTCCATCGAGCGCAGCAGCATCCACGAGGAATTTGGATCGAGCTGCGTGCCGATGGCGCCGCGGAACAGGCGAATCGGCAGCACGTGCGCCCGGCTTCCCGACACGCCGCCGGCGACCAGGTCGGAATGCCCGCCGACATACTTCGTCAACGAGTACACGTTCAGGTCGGCGCCCCACTTCAATGGCTGCTGGTACACGGGCCCGAGCATGGTGTTGTCGGTGACGATCAGCGGCCGATATCCCTGGCGGCGGCCGATCTCGTCGGCGGCCGCGGCCATCAGCTTCAGGTCGACGAGCGAATTGGTCGGATTCGCCGGCGTTTCGGTCATGATCAGGCCGATGCGGCCCAGTGCCAGCGCTGCCTTGACCGCCGCATCGACGTCGGTCTTCGAGAGGCCGTCGGTGAATCCCACTGCGCGGATGCCGTAGTTCGGCAAGGCCTTGGCGATCAGCGTTTCAGTGCCGCCGTACAATGGTTGGCTGAACAGCAGTACATCGCCGCTCTTGAGGCAGGCCAACAGCGTCGTGGCAATGGCCGCCATGCCGGAGGCGAACACGGCCGCGGATTCGGCTTCATCCCACAGCGCCAGCCGATCTTCGAGCACTTCGAGGTTCGGATTGTTGAAGCGCGAGTAGACCAGTCCGCCGCGGCCGCCCTCGGGCGCGGGCTTCCGGCCGGAGGTGTAGTCGAAGAAATCCTTGCCATCCTGCGCGGTGCGGAACACGAAGGTCGAGGTCAGGAATACGGGCGGCTTGAGGGCGCCTTCCGACAGGTGCGGCTCGTAGCCGTAGCCCATCATCTGCGTGACCGGCGAGAGCGTCCGCTTGCCTACCTTGCGCTTGTGATATGTGTCGGCCATCGATCACTCCAGGCCATGGCGTAGCGGCTAGTCTGAAGCATCCGCGCAGTACTGTCAGCTTTCCGCCGGCGTGATGAAGCGCATCGGCAGCAGCAGCAGCACGCCGACCAGCATGACGGCCACGCCGGTCACGGCGCCGACCTTGACGTGCGCCAGGCTGCTGTAGAGCACGTACAGGCTGCCGAGCACGAATGCCAGCGGCAGAACGGGATAAAGCGGCGCGTGATACGGCCGGCGCACGTGCCGATAGCGATTGCGCAGGATGAAATAGGCGCCGCCGCTCAGCGACAGGAAGAACCAGTATACGGGCGAGAGATAGTCCACCATCGTTGCAAAGCCCTGGCGGGTGAAGGCACCGAAACCCACGAGCGCCAGCGCCACCGCGCCGATGGCAATGATCGCCGCCGGCGGCGTACCGCGCACGACATGCCATTTGCCCAGGTGCTGCAGCGTCACCGTGTCGCGCGCCGCCGCGTAGGTGGTACGAGCGCCGGCAATCAGCAAGGCGTTCAGCACGGTGATCGACGTCAGCGCAACCACCGCGACGATGAACAGCTGGCCCGGCCGGCCAAACGCGCGCAGCATCAGCTCCGCGGCGGGCGCATCGGTGGTGGCGAGGCCCGCGTGACCGAGTCCGCGCAGCATGGCCCAGTTCACGGCCAGATACAGCACCGTCACCGTCGACATGCCGAGCAGCAGCGCGCGCTTGATGCCGCGTTCGCCATCGCGCATTTCAGCCGACAAGGTCGCCGCATCGCTCCAGCCTCCGTAGGCGAGGAAGATGAACACCAGCGCGGTGCCCAGGTGCGTGGTCGGCCCCGCCGCGGCCGGGAAACCAGGATGCGCTGGCGGCAATCCCTGCAGCGCGATCCACGCGCCCGCGCCCGCGACGCTGACGAGCCCGACCAGCACGATGCTCATCAGCGCGACCTGGGTATGGATGCCGAAGCGGATGCCGGCGAGATTGACACCCACCAGCAGCACGACGATCAGCGCCGCGAAGATCGCGCTGCCGTGCACGCCCAGGTGAATGACCTGGCCAAGGTAGTCGCCGAACACGAACGCCAGCATCGCCATCGAGCCGGTGTGGATGACGGCGAAGCGCGACCACGCGAACAGGAATCCCAGTCGCGGCCCGTAGGCCTTGTAGAGGAAATAGTAATCGCCACCGGCATCGGGAAAGGCCGCGGCCATTTCGGCAAAACACAGCGCGCCGGCCAGCGACATGGCGCCACCGAAGGCCCAGGCCAGCAACAACCCGCTGCCGGTCGATACATTGGCGGCCGCAATCGGCGTGGTCGAGAAGATGCCGGCGCCGATCACCATGCCGACGCAGACCGAGACCGCGTGCCAGACCGACAGATGACGGCGCGGCGTTCCGTGTCTCGTTTCGTTCATGCCTTCCAGTGCATGCCGCAAGCACCCACGCGGCCGCGCCGCATCAGTTCATAGCCAACAGGTCTTAGCCTGGCAGCGCATGGAGCTGTAAACTGCTGCAATCCAAGCCTGGACGCAGTATAGGGCAAGTGCTGTCCGGGCTGGCGAATAACGAATCCAGGGAGTGACAACAATGAAACCGATCGTCGCCGGCGCGGTGCTGTTCGCCGCGCTGGCCACCACGCATGTTCCGGCCGCGCGTGCCGCGGACGCTGCCGCCACCGCAACACCCAACGTCGACAAGCTCGATGAGATCATCGTCACCGGCACGCGCGTCAAGGGCCGCACGGTGCTCGATTCCCCCGTGCCGGTCGACGTGCTGTCGGCCCATGACCTGGCGAAGACCGGCGCAGTCGCCGGCGAGCTGGCGCAGGCGCTGCAGTCGCTGGCGCCCTCCTTCAATTTTCCGCGGCAGTCGAACTCCGGTGGTTCCGACCACGTGCGCGCCGCGCAGCTGCGCGGCATGAGCCCGGACCAGGTGCTGGTGCTGGTCAACGGCAAGCGCCGCCACACCTCGGCGATCGTCAACCTGGAATCGAAGATCGGCAAGGGCACGACGCCGGTCGATTTCAATTCCATCCCGCTGAACGCCATCAAGCGCATCGAAGTGCTGCGCGATGGCGCGGGCGCGCAGTACGGCTCGGATGCCATCGCCGGCGTGATCAACATCATCCTCGACGACAGTCCGTCGGCGGGCGAAGCCAGCCTGAGCTATGGCGAGAACGACACCTCCTTCAAGCCCACCGGCCAGAAACTGCGCGATGGCATCACGACCGTCGCGCAACTGAAGCAGGGTTTCGCGCTCGGCGGCAGCGGCTACATCGATGTCGGCGCCGAGTTCCGTCATCGCGGCAGCACCAACCGTGCCGGCTTCGATGGCGGCGGCTTCTTCATCTCGGACAGCGACACGCCGGCCAACGAGGCCACGCTGGGACGGCGTAATTTTGCTCCCGGTGACGGCGACGCCAAGGACAAGGACATCTGGTACAACCTGCGCCTGCCGCTGGACAGCGGCGCCGAGTTCTACTCCTTCGCGACCTACGATCATCGC